>DATKWT010000037.1 GCA_035529395.1 Dehalococcoidales bacterium
TTCGAGCGCAACCCTATCCTTGATACTACCGCTGGGGTTCAGGCTCTCCAATTTAGCGTAGACATTACCCAGTTTAATTAGTGGGGTGTTCCCAATGGTGGCCAGCACATCAAGTTCTGTATTACGCATATCCATCCTTTACAAAAACAATCCTGCCTGGAATCCCGGTCAAAATAGTGCCAATTCAATTCCGGCGAGTACCAATAAGGGCGAAACTGGTATTCACCTGGTTCGACACTATCCATAAAATTCTAGCAGTTACGATGGCGACTATCAAGCTGCTGCTGAAGCGTTACGCTGAAGAGCGGACTGGGACACCGGAACACCCGGACCTGTTTTTTAAAAAGTTGCGCGACATGAAGCTACAGATATCCCTGGTGTGAGCCTGGTGGCACAAAGAGATTCCGGGGTCGTAGTCAGACTATCCCGTGCCCCTTCATTACGGGAACCACATGCCTTCACCAGGGCCGTAACTACATTCGGTATATCCTGGATGGTTGTAGCCCGGGTCTATTCCGTGAAGTCAACGACCACTTCCTGTACGTCCCACAGTGGTTCTATCTTCTCGAGCACTTCCTGTTTCATCGCCGGAGCGAACTGGTGACCGGCAGGCAGGTCAAGAACAACCCGCACAGTCCCGTCCTTCACCTCGATTGAGTCAACCATGCTGCTGCGCACCACACTCAATCCGGTAATGGGGCTGACAACCTTCCGCAGACGCCGTCGCACCACTTCTACCGTGGTCGGTTTCCGTTCCTTGACCAGACCGTGGCGCTCCTCGTAGTTCTGGATTGCGGAGCGTAGTCCTTCTATCGCCAGCACGGAACAGTGGGCCTTGATTGCCGGTAGACCACCCAGCGCATCCGCCGCCTGCTTCCATGTTATCTTCCTGGCCTCGTCCAGCGTCTTGCCCATGGCGAGCTCGGTGATGATTGAGCCGGTGGCAATATTGGAAGCGCAACCGTAGGACTCGAACTTGATATCGGAGATTCGCCTGGACGCTTCGTCGACGCTTATGTAAACCGCGACCATGTCGCCACAGGCCGGGCTTCCCTCCGTTGCCTTTCCATCAGGGTCCTCAATCTTACCCACATTTTGCGGGTGGCGAAAATGCTCCAGTACGGTGTCGCTGTAAGGAAACTTCATATCCATTCCTCCTTCCCTTTACTATTCTTTACCCAGTGGGCTGATTTCTCTCAATTCATGCACTATCTCGGCCAAGGCATCAACCACAGCATCGGCGTCTTCAATGCTGTTGTAACGTCCGGGGGTGAATCGAATCGAACCGTGCGCCCTTTCGTGGTCACCGCCTATCCCGTAGATTACGTGGCTGCCTTCCAGGGAACGGCTGAAGCATGCTGAGCCCGTACTCACGGCGAAGCCACGCATGTCAAGATGCAACGTAATCGACTCTCCCTCAACGAAGTGAAATGTGACATTGGCGTTCTGTGGCAACCGCTGCCACCGGTGTCCGTTGAGCGTGGTCCTGGGTATTTCGGCGAGTGCGCGGTCGATAATGCGGTCACGTATCGCCTGTAACCGCTGTGTCTCTTCCGGCGTGACCAGTTCTACCGCCCTGGCAAACCCCACTGCGCCAGGTATGTTCTCCAGTCCGGCCCGCAGGTTGAATTCCTGGAAACCGCCGTCCATCCACTTCACCAGAGGTGTCCCCTGACGGATATAGAGTCCGCCGACACCTTTCGGGCCGTGGATAGTGTGCGCCGCCACCGTAACCAGGTCAACAGGTACCTTTTTTACGTCAAACTCAACACGACAGAAGCTATGGGTGGCATCGGTATGGAAGAGCACCCCTTTATCACGGCAGATTGTGCCAATTCTCTCAATATCCTGGATGGTGCCTATCTCCTGGTTGGCATGCTGGATTGAGACTAGTATGGTATCATTGTTGATTTCAGCTTTCAGCTTGTCCAGATTGACAAAACCATCCCCATCCATTTCAAGTCGTGTTACCCGGAACCCCTGTTTCTCAAGTGTTTGTGCACTATAAAGCACCGGGAAGTCCTCAATCGTGGAGATTATTATGTGCTTACCCTTCTTTTCTCCCAGTGCCAGGGCCACTCCCTTGAGGGCGATATTAGAGGACTCGGTGCTCCCGGATGTGAAGATAAACTCCTCACCCGATGCACCCAGGGCACCGGCCAGTTTCTCCCTGGCCTCAGTCAGCGTCTCCCGCGCCTCGATTCCCAGCGAATAGCCAAACTCCGAGGTGGCCACAGCGAAGGTATTAAAAAAGTACGGAGTCATCACCTCCAGCACACGCTCGTCCAGCCTTGTTGCCGCGGCATTATCCAGATAAACGAACCGTTCCTGCATGTCAGCCTCCTCCTGCGTCTTCTAGATGAATAATGTTATAGTTGATTCCCTGGCCTCGTTGACATAGGTACCAACTGCGCAGTAGTCAGATATCAGGTCGTCACGCAGGTCCTCGCGCTTGATACCCATTATTTCCATGCTCATATCGCAGGCCAGAATCTTGCCACCCAATTCTACGAAATCCTGGAGCATTCTCTCAAGGGAGGCAACATTCGCCGCCTTCATCTTCCGCTTCACCATCCATTTGCCCAACCCAAACATGTGCATCCTGGACAGCGTGCCCTTTTCCAGGCCACCCTTCTTGAGACGTTGCAGTCCCCAGAAAGTGAAGTATAGCGATGCTTCCATGCCCATGGCAAGTGCTCCGTTGGCAACAATCAGGGCACTGTATATTTTATCCATATCTCCGCTGTGAACGATGATGGTCGCCTTATTCTTTTCGTCTGTCATAGCCCTCGCCTCCAGCTACTTTCGTATCCTGATACGCCAGTTTTGTCCCTCTTCCTTCACTTCAAGAAGTTCCAGGCCCAAAGCCTTGACAGCCATCGGTATTTCTTTCTTTGAAGAAGGATGGTTCCCGACAACCTCCACGATGTCACCCGGCGCTGCTTTTCGCAGGGCTTTACGGGTCTCAACCAGGGGTACCGGGCAGGTCTCACCGATGCAGTCTACTCTTATCTCTGCCATCTTTCGCTACCTCCCCCAAATAATATCAGCCTGACCTGTGATATATCTTGCCTTACGTGAATGCTGTTTGTTCTTAAGATATTTTCCGGTCAACCAATCAGGAATTGCTGGTAAAGACCATGCATTAATACCGTGTGTACAATCTCCCGCTCATTTGATAGATTATAGAACATCAGGAGAGCATAAATCTGTAACAAATGTCCCGCAATTCAAACAATAACCTCACATATCACCTGACTTTACCAGACCGGGCATTTATGATATCATGATATGCCAGGTGAGTATAGCCTACCACCGACAACCCTGCTCTGAAAACGATCAACACGCAGCAGGAATCGGCGGTATTGTTTTACAGGTGGTTGGGGGAGGAGGGACCTGCCCGGAAATGACACGTGATACCCGTGCAGCAGTAGTACCGCAGAGTTGTTCAGCATGGTAGTAAAAATAAAAAGGAACAGGATTATAGGCCAAAGCGGGAATATCTGCTTCGGTCACCTTGATTGTCGCCTCATTACCGGAGGGAACCGGATGGCAACAACTATGCTATGGCTAATGCGTAGCCCGAGAGGGCAAATATGATGGTAATTTCGTATTACGACAAACGAAGGGGTTACGCATGCCTAAGACAATTGAACAAATCAATAATAGAATAAGAAAAGGTGAGGCAGTGGTAGTCACTGCCGAAGAAATAATTGACCTGGTTGAGGAAAAAGGTTTAGAGAAAGCAGCTCAGGAAGTTGACGTAGTGACCACGGGGACCTTTGGACCGATGTGCTCGTCCGGTGCTTTCCTCAACGTAGGACATACCCAACCTCGAATCAAACTTGGTGGCGGCAAGGTATATCTCAATGATGTCCCGGTCTACGCAGGGCTGGGCGCAACAGACGTCTTCCTCGGAGCAACAGCCCTTCCTGATGATGACCCCAGGAACAAAGTGCATCCTGGTGAATTCAACTATGGTGGGGGCCAGGTAATCGAGGAACTGGTTGCCGGCGAAGACATCCGGCTGACCGCTACCGCCTACGGAACAGACTGCTACCCGCGGAAAAGGCTGGAGACCCTTATCAATATAGCGGACATCAATGAAGCGATGCTATTCAATGTCCGTAATGCTTACCAGAACTACAACGTGGCTGTGAACCTGTCCGACAGAACTATCTACACCTATATGGGGGTGTTGAAGCCGGGCATGGGTAATGCCAACTACTCCAGTGCCGGGCAGCTATCGCCACTGCTCAACGACCCCCTCTACCGTACGATAGGTATCGGCACGAAGATTATACTCGGCGGCGGTATCGGCTATGTTGCCTGGCACGGTACGCAGCACAACCCCGATGTCCTGCGGTCGGAAAACGGAGTCCCGAGACGAGGAGCGGGAACACTGGCCGTCATCGGTGACCTCAAGCAAATGAAGCCGGCGTGGCTGCGCGGCACCAGCATGCTTGGCTATGGCACCACGCTTACGGTCGGCATCGCCGTCCCGATACCGGTACTCTCCGAAGAGGTCGTCCGTTATGCAGCGGTGAAGGACGAGGACATCTTCGCTGCTGTAGTCGATTACTCCGGACCATATCCCCAGAGGAGGTCCGATGTACTGGGAGAGGTGAGTTACGCCGAGTTGAAATCGGGCACAATACATGTCCAGAGAAAGAAAGTACCAACTGCCTCTCTATCCAGCTACCTGAAGGCCACAGAACTGGCTACCATGCTGAAAAAACAGATACTGGCCGGTGATTTCCTGCTTACCGAGCCAGTGGCCCCGATACCCGGTCCGGAATCCGGAATCAAGTTCAAGAACCTGGAGGAGCGGTCGGTAGAAGACTAGCATCCGGTTGCACAAATCCGCGTAACATTTAGATTGCTTCGTTTCACTCGCAATGACATGTCAATGGCGTGTTACCCTGAGCGTAACGGAAGGCCCCATTCCGCGGAATGTAATAACCGGTATTTCTGCAGTTGAGTACCAGCCAGGACAACAAAGGTGAAACAACAGTGCACCCATTGTATTGCAACGGTACGGTGGGTGCACTGAACTGTATTGTGAGCACACCACAGAGCGAGGTATCGGGGTCACTGCTTAAACGACTCACCCCACACATATATAGATATAGCCCCTTATCCTCTGGATAAGGGGGCCCCTTATCCAGAGGATAAGGGGGATAAGGCATTGACAGATAGGAGGCAGCCAGTACCATGGCTAACCGCAGGGATACTCTCCGGTGACAACCAGTATCGGCTGTGCTGGAGTGTTACTAATGTACTGGACGAGTACAGGCCATTGAAACCGCTTCCCTGTTGTTATAAACTAAGGTCTTAACATCCTCTGTAAGTGAAGTACGCTCAGCAAGCAGAGTGGCAAGGAGGCGCTGTGAAAAGAATCGGAGTTCTAACCAGTGGTGGTGATGCCCCCGGAATGAATGCTGCCATCCGGGCCGTAGCACGTACCGCACTGTACAAAGGCTGGGAAGTCCGCGGGATACTCCACGGTTACAGCGGGCTTTGCAACGGTAACATGATAGACGTGAAGACACGCGATGTCGGCGGTATCATCCAGCAGGGTGGCACCTGGCTTGGCAGCGCTCGCTGCCCCGAATTCAGGACCGAAGAGGGACGCAGAAAGGGACTCCGCACATTGCACCAGAACGAGATTGACGCACTGGTCATCATCGGTGGCAACGGTTCCCAGCAGGGCGCTTATGCACTATCGCAGATGGGCTTCCCCGTGGTAGGAATTGCATCCACCATCGATAATGACCTCTACGGTACAGATATAAGTCTCGGGGTAGACACTGCACTTGACGTTGCCCTGGTAGCCATAGACAGTATCAAGGTCACCGCTTCGTCACACCAGCGAGCGTTCGTTATCGAGGTAATGGGACGGGACTGCGGCTATCTGGCGCTGATGGCCGGTATAGCCGGAGGAGCTGATTACATCGTCATCCCGGAGGTGGAGGTTGACCCCGAGGAGCTGGCAGCCGAGGTCGGTAGAGTCTACGAGCGAGGTAAAGCCCACGCTATTATCGTTGTCGCCGAGGGCGCAAAGTACAATGCAAAAAATTTGGAGCGTTTCTTCATCAAGAACAAGGCACGTCTGGGCTTTGAATTGAGAGTAACCATACTGGGATACATCCAGCGGGGAGGCAATCCCGGCGCATGGGACCGTCTCCTGGGGACACGACTCGGCGCTGCCGCTACGGAACAGCTGGCACTGGGTGAATACGGTGTAATGGTGGGCCTGCTGAGGGGTGAAATCATCCCGACACCCCTCTCTGAGGTGGTGGCTAACAAGAAAACTCTTGACCCGGACCTTATCCAACTGGTGAAAACGCTCGCATTGTAGACAGTATCAGCCGGTGGTAGTCATGACCCGCTGGCTTGAATTCGGGAGGGTCCAATGAATCAAGTAAGTCTGGTTCGCACCAGCGACAGGGCAAAAGGCGTACGCAGGGCTATAGCCTTGCTTGAGTCCAATCCGGTGCGTGGGAAAACGGTAATGCTCAAGCCCAACTACAACTCCGCCGACCCCACTCCAGGTTCGACGCACATCGACACCCTGCGCGCCCTGGTGGAGAACCTCAAGGAGATGGGTGCGAAGAGTATCACGCTGGCCGAGCGAAGCGGGCCGGGTGACAGCACCCGCGCCGTTATGGAGAAGAAGGGGGTCTTCCTCCTGGCTGAAGAACTGGGCTTCGAGATACTCGACCTTCAGGAGATGGGTGAAGACGGTTGGGTCCTCGTCCAGATTGAAGGCAGCCACTGGAAGAAGGGTTTCATGTTTCCAAGGGCCTACTCCGAGGCTGAGTATATCGTGCAGACATGCTGCCTGAAGACCCACGCCTTTGGCGGTCATTTCACCATGTCCCTGAAGTGCTCCGTGGGTATGGTCCCCGGAGGAAGCCCTTATATGAGGGAGTTGCACACCTCTCCCTATCAGCGTGAGATGATTGCCGAAATCAACGCCGCCTACTCCACGGACCTGGTCGTGATGGATGGTGTCGAGGCATTTGTCGATGGAGGTCCGGCACAGGGAACCCGCGCCGATGCCAACGTCGTACTCGCCAGCAGCGACCGCGTGGCGATTGACGCCGTGGGTGTGGCGATACTGCGCTCGCTGGGCACCACCCCGGACGTGAGCCAGGGACGCGTCTTTGAACAGACCCAGATTGGCCGGGCGGCTGAGCTGGGGCTGGGAGTCAAGTCCCCGGAGGAAATTGAACTGGTCGCCGATGATGCCGAGAGCCAGTCATTCGCCGAAAAGGTAAAGCAGATTCTCCTGGCTTAACGGAGAATATTTCCGCATAATTGTGGTGCTTAGCTACGGGCGTTTTATCTCCCTTATCTGACGCCTGTCCTCGGCAATTGTCCGCACCTCGCCGAACGCGGCAACGGCTTCCTCTGAAGATGGAGGCGGCGCCATCTTCAGGAAGACTGCCTGCTGTTCCGGGAAGACAAGGGTCGGTGTGCCGAACACCTGCAGGGTCTCCGCGGCATAGGTATGGTCTTCAGCAAGCCGTGCCAGCGACTGGCGACCGGTGAAATTCTTATGGAACTGGTCCATATCCAGACCCGAGCTTTCAGCGACCCTGGTCAGCACTGCCACATCAGAGATATCCCGGTTCTCTTCGTGCCTGGCCTTGAGCAGGGCCATGTGGAAGGTATCAAACGCCACTGCTCCCTGCCGACGGGCGGCCTCGGCAGCGCGGAACGCATCACGCCCCCGGCTGGGATAGTCCTCGGGCTGTTCCCACAGCTTCCACTCCGGTCCCTGCTGGCTATTCACCTGCTCCAGGCTGAAGTACTTCCAGTTCACGGTGAGCGCCGGACCAAGGCCTTCTTTGACTCTCTGCAGCCAGACCGCTGCGTTGTAGACATAGGGTCAAAGGTAATCGAAGTACACATCCAGCACCAGGTTGTCGGTCATTCCATTTCTGACCATTTCAGCCTCCTTTTCCTTGCTGGCAACCCTCAGCCCAATGTCCTATTCTACCTTGACCGCACCAGGTCGACAAGTCGCACGATTGTTGACACATGCAGTGTTGAATAGTACCATGCCACTATCTCCGGAAATCCTCGCCAGTCCGACGACCGGAAGAAAAGTAAACGCCGGAGGAGATTACCATGGAATACCGCAGACTCGGTAATTCCGGCCTCAAGGTGTCTGAGGTCGGCCTGGGAGGCAATAACTTCGGCTGGTGGGCCGACGAACAGGCCTCCATCCCCGTGGTCCACGCCGCCATCGACCTCGGCATCAACTTCATCGACACTGCCGACATCTACGACCGGGGGCACTCTGAAGAGTACGTCGGCGAGGCGTTGAAGGGCAAGCGCACCAATGTCGTCATCGCTACCAAGTTCGCCAATCCGATGGGTGACGATGCCAACCAGTGTGGCGCCTCACGGCGCTATATCATGCAGGCGGTGGAAGCCAGCCTGCGCCGTCTCCAGACGGACTACATCGACCTCTACCAGATACACATGCCGGACGCGACAACACCCATTGAAGAGACACTTCGCGCCCTGGACGACCTCATTCACGATGGGAAGGTACGCTATATCGGCTGCTCTAATTTCGCTGCCTGGCAGCTCTGCGAGGCACTGTGGACGTCCCGAACCAACAACCTGCACTCCTTCGTTTCTGTACAGCCGATGTACAATATCCTGGCACGACAGGTTGAGCGGGAGCTTATGCCCTGCTGCCAGGCTTATGGTGTCGGCATCATCCCATACAGTCCGCTGGCCAGTGGTTTTCTTACCGGCAAGTACCGGAAGGGCGAAGAGCCCCCCGCCGGTGCTCGCCTCTCCGGGACTGACCCCAGGTTCCAGCGCATGTTCACTGATGAGAACTGGAACAGGCTGGAGAAACTGGAGAACTACGCCAAGGAACGCGAGCATACCGTCGGCGAGCTGGCGATCGCCTGGCTCCTGGCCAAGCCGATGATGGCTACGGTCATTGCCGGGGCACGTAAAGTTGAGCAGGTGACGGCCAATGTCGCCGCCGGTGATTGGAAGCTGACCGCCGAGGAGGTCGCCGAGATAGAGGGCTTCCTGTAGGCAAAGAAGGGAACCATGAAACACGAGGAAGCCGGATTCAAGGGATACGGAGACGCCAACCTGTACTACCAGTGCTGGCTGCCCGATACGGAGCCACGGGCAGTCCTGGTGGTTGCGCACGGCCTGGCGGAACATGGTGGTCGCTATGCCAATGTGGTCGACCACCTCGTTCCCAGAGGTTACGCCATCTATGCCCCCGACCATCGCGGGCACGGCAGGTCGGAGGGGCAGCGCTGCTACGTAGCGCGGTTCGAGCACTACATTGACGACCTCGAAGCCTTCCTTGCCATTGTGCGCCGGGAGCAACCCAACTTCCGTCTCTTTCTCTATGGCCACAGCATGGGTGGAACCATTGCCCTTGCCTACGCCCTCCAGCACCAGAGTGAGCTTGACGGCCTGATAATCACCGGGGCAGTGCTCCGCCCGGGCAGCAGCATCACAGCGGTGCACATCCTCGCGGCCAGGGTACTCTCTGCGCTCCTGCCCAAGATGGGTGTCACTGCTCTCGACAACGGCGGCATCAGCCAGGACCCCGAAGTGGTGCAGGCATACGTCAACGACCCGCTGGTGTATTGTGGCAAGGTCACCGCCCGCCTCGGTGCCGAGTTCCTCAGGGTGATGCAGCAATTGCCGACGCAGGTGAAGGGGGTCCACCTGCCGGTCCTCATCATGCATGGCACCGAAGACATCCTTTCCGACCCGCAGAGTAGCCAACTGCTCTACGACCGGGTCTCGTCAGAGGACAAGACCCTGATCCTCTACGAAGGCTATCACCACGAAATCCATAATGAGCCGGGGCGGGAGAGAGTGCTGGTTGACATGGAAGGCTGGCTGGAAGCCCGGACCTGACTGCCGGCAGACAGCTACAGCTCTTCGGCATTACTGGCAAGGGCTACTCGAAACGAAGGGTGTGTGCTATCTCCTCGAAGAGCGGCCTGATGAACGCACTGTACCGGTCGATATTCCAGAGGTTGACGGTAATCCATCCTATTCCTCTTTGGACACCGATAGAGTAGCAGTGCATGCGCTGGCCTGCAATCGTGGCTTTGTACTCCACTATCGCGGCTGCCATCCCGTCAGCCAGTGTAGTGCTCCCTGAGGCAAGAACCTCCACAGGTCCTTCCCTCAGAGCGAGGGAGATGACCTCGGTGAAGTCATCTTCCCAGCCGATGTTCCAGTAAGAGACAAACAGTCCGGTAGTACGACTCGGTGCCAGTGCCTCATATAGCTGCGTCTGGGTTGTTTCCGTCCAGTCGTGGGGGTGCATGAAGGAGAACCCGTAGCGTTCGTTGCTGATTTCTTTCGCCGGAAACGAGGTCTCTTCAACCGGTTCCCTGGCAGGCAACTCCTTGATCGGCTGTGCTCCGGCAGCGACTTTATCAACCACAGGTAACTCAGGCAGCTCGTAGTCCTCTTCATTCAATCCAAGCTGCTCGATGACGGAACTGCTCCGCTCATGGAAGTATTTCCTGGCCAAATCACTGATGAACATATCCTCGCCTTCATCGGTGTCATTGTCGAGGTAAGGAGAATATACATCCTGCAGCAGATTGAATATCCGCTCGTACTCGGCAAACGTGAAGAGCTTATTATCCGGATTCATAAACTCGGCCAGATAGTGCTCGTAGGTCTGCCGGTACTCGTCAATCTCGAATATTTTCTCAACCAGGGGATATTCAAAGCTGGAGAACTGGTCAAGCACGTCCTCAGTTATCTGTGGGGCCATGACCTGCAGAAGCTCCCTGTTATGGTTGCCCCAGTCGTAAATGCCGATATGAAGCGTATCAAACAGCGCGAACCCCTCCCCGAGGGACATGTCGAAGTCCGTGGGGAAGTGCTCTATCTTGCCACTATTATTGAAGTACAGGTAGTAATTATTACCGATGGACCAGTAGTCATCCCATTTACCCAGGAGGACGTTCATTGCCAGGTATCGTAGAAAGCGGTCCACCTCGAAGTTGTCGTCCAAGTACTGCTTCAGTTCGGCTCCACTGAGGGTATTCAGGTTACTGACGAAGGTGAGAAACCCGGAATGGTCCTGGATATCTTTATTGGTCTTCAAGTCGTACGTGGGGCGGTAGTGTGCTTCCCAGTCCTTCACACCGACAATCCGGGGGTCGCCAGCGAATACGTGTTCAAAGTTATTCGGGTCATCAATCGGCCCCAGGTTGGCCGGACCGGAGTCGCTCCAGAGGCACTTGTAGAGATTGCCGTCGTTGGCACCGCTGCCGTACCTCTTGGTCAGGAAGGACTTATCTACCGGTTCAATGAGGTTATAGATGCCGAAATAGTGTTTCTCTCCGCCGATGGTTATCCACAGTCGCGCCGAGCCAACCCTGGAGGTATTAACGCCGGCACGCCGCATCATCTCGTAGCCGTATATCTCCCTTATCTGGGAGGTGTCCCAGACCCCGGTAACCGCATTGTGGGAATTCATCCTGAGCTCAAGCTCGCGCAGCTTGGTGAACCGCCTCTGGTTCCGGTCCTCCCATTCCGGTGTGCCTTCTATCTGGTCGAACACCTCATTGAACTTAATCTTGAAGTGGGACTTGTGGAGGTTGCCCTGGGGGTCTTGCGGGTAGGGTCGATTGACGTGCCCCTTGGTCCGAAAGCCGACCTCCCCAATGATGGCATCTCCCGCCGAACCCTTGTAGATAAAGGTCGCTTTTCGGTAGTTACCTGTCAGCGGACGCTGGTTCGGGTCGGTCCTGGCGTAGGCACGCATATCCCTCAGCAGACCGCTCCATTCCGAATCGGAGATGACTATCTCGATGTCGTGAAGCGTGCCGATGGTGAATAGCTCTTCATAGCCCAGTTGGCTGTACTTGATGGTGTCGCTGTCGGTCTGCGCCCGCACTTCACCCGGGGTGCAGCCACTTACACCAAGCACCATCAGGGCCAGAAGAGAAACGGGCAATGCTCCTGATAGAAACCTTGCAATCCTCACCGCTGTCACCACAAAAAAGTACTGCCCAGCTAGCTCCCGGGCAGTTCCAGGCCCCTCAGGAAATCAAGCACCGATTCATTGAATACCTCTACATTGTCCAGGTTGGCAGCGTGACCTGCATCGGGGACCACCATGTGCCGCGCGTCGGGAATGGCCTTCGCCATGTACTCCCCGGCCGCCAGAAACGGGGTGTCTTTCTCGCCAACGAGTACCAGAGTGGGCACCTTGACCTTATCCAGATTATCAATCACCCAGGAATCGAACTGGGCGACGACCTTGCGTGCCATATTGGCCAGACCCACCGGGTCGAGCTTGAGGATGTGTTCTCTGGGGGTGTAGCTCGGGGCACCGTCGGCAAAGGCACTAATACCCTGGCTCATCAACAGTGCTGCCCGTTCTTCCTGCTGCTTGTTCCACTCATCCCTGCGGGCGGGATTCCTGTATCCGGGCCCGGTGTCCATCAGGATAAGCGCGGCTACTTTCTCCGGATGCGTCAGGTAGAACCGCAGTGATTCGTAGCCGCCCATGGAGAGACCGCCAACTACCGCCTTTTCGACTCCCAGTGCTCCGAGGAGCTGATACAGGTCCTCGACCACGATATCAGCCGAGTACCGGTCCACTGAAGCCGGACTTTCCGACTCACCGTGGCCACGGGCATCGTAGATGATGAACTTATATTCTCCAGAAATCGCCGGTACCTGCGGTCGCCACATGTTTACCGTACCGACAAACCCATGGAGAAATACCACCGGGTATCCCTCTCCGTGTACCTCGTAATTCAGCATAATGCCATTGATATTAGCCTTGGGCATAGTAACAGCCTCCTCTTCGTCGGGAATTCGGGGCACTCCAGTAGGCACCATACTAGCATGACCACCATCCGTTCGACAAGCTCGGCTCGCTTACCACTTTCGACACTGCCGTACAGCGCCCGTCACCAGTCTCATGCTATAATAAGATGCGCAATTACCATGAACACATACAATGATGAGCTTGACCTGCACCGCAACACCGTGGACGAAGCCATCCCCAGACTGGACAGTTTTCTGCATTCCGCTTTCCAGGCCGGACTATACCGGGTCTGGGTGGTCCATGGTAAAGGTACGGGAGTACTTCGCCAGGAAGTAAGGCGCTATCTGTCCGGTCACACCCTGGTCAGGTCTCACTGTCCGGCCGACCGATATCACGGTGGCGACGGCGCTACACAGGTGGAGCTAAGCGACCGTTAAAACTCCTGCCGGCCGGGGTATCCGTGCCTTGATTTAGCTGCCGAAACGTGGCAAACTACCTCAAATCATCCTCACAACAGGAAGGAATCCGAAATGAATCTGAAAGACAAGTGTGCCATAGTTGGGCTGGGTTACACGCCCCAGGGAAAGGTCCCCGGTCGCAACGCGATGAGTCTCTACATGGAGGCTACCAGGAACGCCGCCGCCGATGCCGGACTTGCTGTGCAGGATATCGATGGCCTTCTAATCCAGCCCTGCCCCACCGACCCCCGTGTCAGTGCATTCGGTCTGGCCCAGGAGCTCGGACTGTATCCCCGCTTCGCTGGAGACCTCCAGGTACAGGGCGCCACGGGTGGGGCCATTATCCAGCACGCCGCGATGGCGGTGGACGCCGGACTGTGCGATTACTGTCTCTGTGCCTTCGTTGACATGTCACGCACCGGGTCTCCCAGTACCGGCGTCGTCTACCAGATGGCATCGACGACCAACTCCGCCTACGGCAACTTCGGGGTCGCCGCCGGCTATGCCATGATTGCCCGGCGCTACATGCACGAATACGGCGTGACCAGCAAGCAGTTCGGGGCGGTATCGGTGACCTTCCGCAAGCATGCCCAGCTCAACCCCATTGCCCAGATGCAGGAACCGATGACGATTGAGGACCACCAGGCCTCACGTATGGTTGTCGAGCCGCTGCACCTTTTCGACTGCTGCCTTGTCTCCGACGGCGGTCGTGCCCTTATCGTTACCACTGCAGAACGGGCGCGGGCCCTCAAGCAGCCACCGGTCTACATCATGGGAATGGGCCAGGGCCATCCCTTCGCCGACCCGCTACGACGTCCTGTGTTGACGCTGACCGGCGCGGTGAAATCGGGAAAGACCGCCTTTGCCATGGCGGGCATCACTCCCAGGGATGTGGACATGTGCGCCATCTACGATGCATTCAGCTTCGTTGTGCCGCTCCAGTTGGAGGACCTGGGTTTCTGCGGCAAGGGTGAAGGCGGGGCATTCGTCGAGGATGGCCGCATCGGACTCGGTGGAGAGCTCCCCATAAACACCTCGGGGGGCCTTCTCTCCGAAGTGTACCTCCAGGGCTGGGTTGGGACGCATGAACCGGTGCGCCAGCTCAGAGGCGACTGCGGCGAGAGGCAGGTGCCCGGCGCGGAGATTGCCCTGATGACCAGTAGCGGCGGCGTCCTCAGCGAACACGCCACCGTGATAATGAGGAGATAGCCATGAGTGTTGAATATAGGAAGCCTCTGCCCGGTATCGACGATGTGAACCGCCCCTACTGGGAGGCAGCCAGGCGGCACGAACTGGTGATACAGAAGTGCCACCGCTGCGGCTACTACCGTTATCCCCCGGGAACTAACTGCCCCGACTGCCTTTCCGATGACCTGGAGTGGGTGAAGGTCAGCGGGCGGGGTACCGTTTTCACATGGACGGTCTTCCACAAAGTGTATCACCCCGCCTTTGCCGGGGATGCACCATACGCCGTGGTGGCCGTGGAACTGGAAGAAGGGCCGCGGGTCACCAGCAACATGGTCGACTGCCCCCTGGAGGACATCGCGGCTGGCATGCCGGTAGAGGTGGTCTTCGACGATGTTACCGGGGAAATCACCCTGCCCAAGTTCCGCCCGATTAAGCAGGAGGGCTGAGCTCAGGACATCTTTCTTGCATAGAAGACACAGTGGTCGACCGGCTTAGGGTCGGTGAAGTACATTATACCACCAGGCTTCTCTCTCGAACTCTCTTCGACCAGTTCCATATTATGCCGCTTGAGAATAGCCAGTACCCGGTGCTCGTCGTAGAGCTGGAAGCTGCGCTCGGCACTGTAGTCTCTGTCGTAGATGGTCATAATTCCTGCTCCGTTTTTGAAAATAAGCTGCAGTATTCCACCCTTTCTAATGACGCGCGCCAGTTCCGGTAGTGTCGTTCTCTCCACAACTTCGGGGGGGATATGTTGAATGACCGCGTTACACATCACAAAGTCAAAGGAAGCGTCATCATAGGGCAGAGGTTTGGCAAGGTCAGCCACCGTGACGCGGTCCGTTATCTCAGGGTGAAGCTCCTGTGCCGTCCTGATGTTCTCTTTGACAACGTCTATCCCATGTATATCAAAGCCGGATGCCCAGAAACTATAAACATCACGCGCTCCGGCACCACAGCCGGCATCCAGACCCCGTTTTCCCGGCACCAGTTCCTTAAGGCGCTTCAGCAGGTCCAGGTCTGTTCTTACCGCGGGATGGGAAGACTTTATGTAGACCGATTGCAGTAACGCGTGAGTGACCTCCGAGTAGCGCCGGGCATGATTCTCGTAGAACCGAGCCGAATAATCGGCCATGCTGACTCCTTATACAACCATCCGGAAGTGCCTGTACGCAACAGCGTTGTGTTACGCTTATACATGAACAACCCAATCTTACCATCACGGGAAGCCTTCGGCAAGCGACTTTGGGAACTGTTGGACTCCTCTACGAGGTAAAAACAAACGCTCCCCGCACCGCTATCCGCAAGCACGGGGAGCGCCTCTGTTATTAGATTGCCAGACCGATAATGGTCAGATACCGTCTATTGCTTCCATTTGCCGTCCATGGTGAAACCTGAAGGCCATAAATAAGAAGGCACAATGCCAACAATGTGACCTAACTCTAGCCCAGAAATCTCAGAAAAATCTTCATCATCAAGAATGAAAACTGCGATCTCTCCACGGTAGTCACCATTTCCTTGCGATCCCCCGACTAGTGTCCAACCACCGGCGATGCTCAATGTGCGAACCAAGACATACACCTGCATTCCATAAATGGTAATTGGTATCCGTCCGTAGGATTGGTAGGCAAGATCATCGTCAAGGTCGAGTAAGCGGCTCTTCCCCCTCACTCGGAAAGTAAGCGGATCTTCCTCGTTTGTCTCGATTATTCC
>DATKWT010000038.1 GCA_035529395.1 Dehalococcoidales bacterium
TGGATATGCTCGCACTCGGGGTTCAGGGAACGGCTGACGGCAAGCATATCGGTGGAGAGGTCGACGAGCGTCATCGTGAAGTGTGCCTTGAGGTGCGAGGCGTTGTTGCCGCCCCCACTGCCAAGCTCCAGTAGTGTTTCCAGTGGAGAAGCTCCGGCGTCGACCATTATCTTCCGATAGATGGCTGCTTCTTCGGCGTAGTCCTCAGGGGCGGTAAGTATCGGGAACCATGACGCAAGGTCACGGTACAGCCTGGGCAGGCTGTCTTCGTGAAGAGTATCGCCACCGGGTCGCCCTGTAGACAAATCCATTGTCCGCCCATTCCACCTTTGGCGGCGGTGCTCATTCAGGAAGTGGGTAGCATCCCGTCCAGGCGCTTCCGTAAAACGAGTGCTTCCTCAACTATTGAGTTAATCAGTTCTTTCACACTGACAATATCATGTACCAGCCCGACCACCTGGCCGCAACCTCCCCGGCCATCCATGACATCACCATCCTGCATCACCGAGGGCGCACTTCGTTCGAACAGTGGCAGCAACTCATCACCGGAGGCACCCTTTGCCTCCAGTTCCATAATCTCCGCGGTGGCCTTATTCCTGATTACCCTCGATTTCCTGCCCACCGACCGACCGATTATGGTAAGGTCGGTCTCCTTCGCCTGGACCATCCATTCCTTGAATGCAGGGTGCACCATACACTCTTTGGTGGCCAGCAGACGAGTACCCATCACGACTCCCTCAGCACCCAGCGCCAGCGCAGCAACCAGGCCGCGCGCGTCCCCGATGCCACCCCCGGCCAGTACCGGTATCTTCACCTCGTCCACCGTTCTGGGAACGAGGGTGAAGGTGGTAGCATCTTCACGACCCAGAGCACCGCCCTGCTCGAAACCCACTATGGTCACGGCATCCGCCCCCTCCCGCTCGGCGGCAATGGCATGCTTCACCGCAGCCACCTTGTGAATCAGCTTGACGTTACCGTTTCTCAAGCGCTCCATGAATTCGCCGGGACCCCTGAATCCCGAGGTTTCCACAGCTCTGACGCCCTCTTCTACCAGCACCTCGATGAACCGGTCGTTGAGCTCGGCGTCTCCCCACGGAAATAGCGTGATGTTGATTCCGAAGGGCTTGTCGGTCAGGCTCTGCGTCTTCTTTATCTCCTCACGCAATTCCTCCGCCGTCTTGAACCGGGACGAGTCCAGAATTCCCAGTGCGCCGGCGTCGGAGACCGCCGCTACGAACTCGGCTCGTGAAATATCTCTCATGCCGCCGGCAACTATGGGGCATTCGATTCCCAGCATCTCTGTCAGCCTGGTCTTGAACATCCTGGCTAATCTCCTCAACAGTATTAGTTACGCCAGCCAGCCAGCCACTCTTGTGCCCGGTGCTCCGCAGAGTCGGCACAGGTGCCGCGAGCTATCAACAGCTACTCACCTACCGTAAAGACTTCCTCAACAGTGCTGCCATCGACCTTGACCGGAGGGTCTTCAGTTCCTCCGGCTATATAAGTGAACTCGTCATCCGCCGGGTCATCGTAGTAGAGCACTGCATAATAGGAGCGTGCCGGCGTGGCTGATAGCGTTACTTCGAAACCGGGATAGACACCGGCAGCAGCCAGAGGTGTGGTGGCAAGCACAGATGAAGTGTCCGGCTCTCCCTCGAGTGTCAGCGTATGCAACACCAGCCACCCCGGCTTATCGATGCAGGCTTTGATTATGACGGTACCGCTCCCGGCATCCGTATTATCCACTTCAATATATGGCGATAAGCCTTGCATGGTGAAAGACACCATTACCACCTCTTCCTCCACCATAACCACCGGGTCACCTTCGCCACCCGGCGAAAAGGTGAAGGCTTCGTCCACCGGGTCATCGTAGTAGAGCATTGCGATAACATCGGTATCAATGACGACCGCACCCCCAACTGCCATGTCGATGCTGGCGTACTCTCCCTGCTCGGGAAGGTAGGCACGGGCAATCTCGGCACTGGTATCCGGACCTCCCGCGGGCGTAGTCGGGCGCAGTACCAGCCAGCCCGGTTTATCAATAACCACCCGGAATGTTATTATGGCGTCTTCGGTACTCTGGTCGACGACCTCCAGCAGAGGAGTGGGCAGGATTGTCTGACAAGCAGATAGTACGAGACATGCAATAAGAACTACAGCTAGAATAACTTTAACCATATCGCCTCCTTGGTTACCCGGTACTTTTACCAATTGTATCCCGCCACAGAACTAATTGTAAAGACTGCAAGGGCATTCCGGTTTCCCGTCTTTACTCCACACTGCTATTGACGGAGCAGGATAGCGGTGTTAGACTCTGCTCAGCACACCACCAATAATGACCTCAATAGATACACCGTGGGGTTTCTCCGGGAAACAGTGGAAAGAGGAGAGCGGCCATTGTCCAGAGGTGAAATTACGATAAACGAGAAACTGTGCAAGGGCTGCGGTTACTGCGTCAGGTTCTGCCCTCAAAGCTGCATTGCCATTCCCGGAGACAGGTTCAGTCCGCAGGGATACCTGCTTGCCGTTTTCGCCGAGCCGGACAAGTGCAACGCCTGTGGTATCTGCGGCTGGATGTGCCCCGAATTCGCAATAGACGTGTACAGGTATGTTGAGGCAGAGACGCCGGGTGCCTGACACTACCCTGCAGGGGGAACATTAGCATGCCCGAGAGGATACTGGTACAGGGAAACGAAGCCATCGGCTGGGGGGCGATAAATGCCGGCTGCCGCCACTTCTTCGGCTATCCAATCACCCCGCAAAACGAGATAACCGAGTTCTTCGCCAGGGAGCTCCCCGAAATCGGTGGGGTGTTTGTTCAATCGGAGAGTGAAGCCGCTTCGGCGGCCATGCTCTACGGGGCAGCCGCCGCCGGAGTCCGCGCCATTACCTCCACGTCCGGCGCCGGATGGGGATTGATGCAGGAGGGGATGTCCCAGCTTGCCAATGCCGAGCTACCCTGCGTTATCGTAAATATGCAGCGCGGCGGTCCGGGACAGGGCACCACCCGTCATGCCCAGATGGACTACCTATCGACGACACGGGGTGGTGGACAGGGAGGCTACAAGACGATAGTACTGGCCCCGTCCAGCGTCCAGGAGTGCCACAACCTGGTCCAACTCGCCTTCCACCTCGCCGATAAGTACCGCAACCCGGTGGTGGTACTCGGTGACGGAATCCTGGGACAGATGGCCGAGCCACTGGAGAGGAGCACAATAGAATTCGACCCCTTGCCGGAGAAGGACTGGACCATCCGGGGCATGGGAGAGCGCGATGCCGAGACGCACAACTTCATCTCCTGCGGTCAGGGAGGTGTCATCCCAGTACCGCCGTACACCAGCTACGGCGCATTCCTTCAGCGTCTTGAAGAGAAGTACCGGACCATGTCTGCCGACGAGGTGAGATATGAGACCTACCGCATTGAAGACGCCCGGTTGCTCCTGGTGGCCTACGGTTCGACGGCGCGAGTGTGCCAGGAGGCAGTAGACATGGCACGCGCAGAAGGCATCAGTGCCGGCCTGTTCCGGCCAATCAGCTTGTGGCCATTTCCTACCGACGTAATCCGCGAGAAAGCGGCATCCGGTACAGAGTTCCTTGTCGTGGAAGATAGCCTTGGCCAGATGGTTGACGATGTCCGATACGCTGTTGAAGGAAAGAGCCAGGTACACTTCCTGGGTATCCTCGCCCGGCACCTGCCCACGGATGGCGGCATGATTCTTCCCAACCGCGTCCTGGAGGAGATAAAGAAGGTTACATGACAGAGAAGAAAGAGCTGGTCTACACAAAGCCGAAACTCAAGCTGGGGTACGGCTGGGGGCACTGCCCCGGCTGTCACCACCCTATCGTGGAGAAGCTGGTCTGCGAGGTCCTCGAAGAGATGGACCTGGCGGGTAGGGCCGTCGGCGTTGCGGGAGTGGGGTGCAGCTTCGGTTTCTTCGCCAGCATCAACATTGACGGCGCCAACTGTGCGCACGGTGCAGCCCCGGCAGTGGCCACCGGCATCAAGCACGCCCTCTACGGAAAACCCCTCGTCTTCACGATTCAGGGCGATGGCGACTGCGCCGCTATCGGTGGTGGTTATGTCCTCAACGCCGCCGCACGGGGCGAGAAGATAACTATCATCATGGTCAATAACGCGAACTACGGGACCACCGGCGGACAGCTTGCCCCGACCACCATCATGGGCCAGGTCACATCCACCACCCCTCACGGCCGAAATGCCAGCCAGGGCTACCCCATACACCTGCCGGAACTCCTCGTCGGGATGCAGGGAGTAGCCTTCACGGCACGTGCCGCCCCCTTCACACCGGCAGGTTACCGCCGGGCTAAGAGCTATCTCAGGACTGCTTTCCAGAGACAGCTTGACGAAGCCGGTCTGACCTTCGTGGAACTGCTCTCCGCCTGTCCTCCCAACTGGCATATGACGCCCCTGGAGGCAATCCAGTGGATGGAGGACAGGATGCTACCCGAGTACCCCGAGGGCATCTTCAAGGATAGTGGCGGGGAGCAATGACAGCCGACAGGAGAAATCCGTGAACAGAACGGGACCAATGAGGCATGACGTGATAATGGCCGGAGTGGGCGGTCGGGGCGTGCTTATGGCAGGGTTGCTGCTGGCACAGGCAGGAATGACGGAATACCGCAACGTGCTCTGGTTCCCTTCCTATGCCAGTACCATGAGGGGCGGGCCCTGTGAATGTACCGTTATTCTTTCCAATAATAGTATCGCCTCACCGATGCTGTCCCGGGCACAGGCAGTTATCATCATGGAGACCAGCCAGGCCGAACCGTTCGAGAACAGGGTCCAGCCCGGCGGAATTGCGGTAGTGGAAAGCACCGGCCTGTCGGAGAAGATGAGGCGTGACGACATCACGACGCTCTACATCCCCGCCGTTGAAAGGGCGGTAGCACTGGGTAATGCCCAGGTGATGAATCTCCTCCTGCTGGGGGCATACCTTGAAACGACCCGCGTCCTCAGCCCGGAGGCTATCGACAACGTACTGGAAAACAGGCTGGCCGGTCGGGGCAGGGAGCAACTACTGGCCCTGAACAAACGTGCCCTCAGAGAGGGCATGAAAGCAGTGAGAGACCCTGCTTAGAGAAGCCAAACCTTGTTGTTACCGGACCACCCGACGCTACGACAGAAGGAGGGATGAAATGCCGGAGGTAATCGTACGCCGGGACGGACCGGTGCTTCGCATCAGTCTGAACAGACCGGAGCGGCGGAACGCCCTGGACCATGAAGCAATTAACCAAATCCTCGACGCGCTGGAACCGGTCCCGAACGACGATGATTGCCGTGTTGTCGTCATCAGTGGGGAAGGTTCCGGCTTCTGCTCAGGGGACGACATGCGAGGCATGGGGCAGCCGACCAGCGCACGATGGAAGGGCTTGAAGCCAGGCGCTGCTGTCCTGCCCCAGCAAGCCCTCATCAGGACTTTGCGGACGCTGCCCAGACCGGTGGTGGTCTCTATCCATGGCTATGCTTTGGGGATGGGACTGGATATGGCGCTGGCTTGCGACCTCAGGATATGCACCGAGACCGCCGAACTCGGTGACCCCCGCACGGACCGTGCCCTCTACGCCGCTACCGGCATCACCTACCAGCTACCCCGTGCCGTCGGGTACGGACGTGCACTGGCAATGATGCTCCTGGCCGAGCGGATATCCGGCAAGGAAGCAGAACGCATCGGACTTGTCTACAAGGCAGTACCCGAGGAAGAACTCACAGCCACAGTGGAGGGTATCGTCGGTAAGCTGGCCACGGCAGCCACGAAATCAATTGCCGTTATCAAGGAACAGATGGCGGTGCAGATGGACCTGGCCTATGACCTCGCGGCGCGCCACTCCGTGGCGGTACGCAGCAGCTACACCCTCGAGGACACGCAGGAGGGGATTACGGCGTTCTTCGAGAAGAGACCACCTCACTTCACCGGACAGTAGCCACCGGTAACGTCGTCGAGGGCTGCCTTCATTTCTTTACCAGGTGGAGCGCAGGCCATCGGACGACCACTGTCAACTATCGCTCGTGATGCACCCTGAATACCGGCCCTTCCCGATTCTGTCGGTTTGATAGACATCGCAGCAGGTGATAGAATCTGAGAAGTGAAAGAGTTTGCGCAAGCACTCAGGAAAGAGGTGAGTGAAACTGAAGTCCATTGATGAGCAGGTCGCCATTCTGATGCACGGGGCTGAGTTTGGCGATGAACAGATTAAGGAGATGATGACCCGGGAGCTACGCCAGCGGCTCATCGAGGCCGACAAGGAGGGGCGTCCGCTGCGGGTGTACTGTGGCTATGATGTCACTGCCCCGGATATTCACCTCGGTCACACTATCACGATGCGTAAGCTGCGCTGGTTCCAGGAGTTCGGCCACGACGTCACTTTCCTGATAGGGACCTTCACAACCCTTATCGGTGACCCCAGTGACCGCGACGAGGAACGCTCCATGCCGCTCACCGAACTGATAGAGCAAAACGCCCTGACCTACGCAGAGCAGGCTTTCAAGATACTTGACCGGGAGAAGACCACGATTCGCTACAACAACGACTGGTTGAGCAAGCTGACCTTCGCGGACGTAATCAGGATGGCCTCACACTTCACCGTACAGCAGTTCCTGGTGCGCGACAGACTCCGCAACCGGTACGATAAGAACGAGCCCCTCTGGCTGCGGGAGTTGCTCTATCCTCTGGCGCAGGGCTACGATGCCGTCCACCTGCAAACCGATGTCCAGATAGGCGGCACGGAACAGCTTTTCAATCTCATGGCCGGACGCAAACTCCAGGAGGTTTTCGGTCAGAAGCCGCAGGTATGCATCACCTACCCCGTCCTGGTCGGTACCGACGGCGAGATGAAGATGTCCAAGAGCATCGGCAACTACATAGGGGTTGACGAACCACCCGAGGAGCAGTACGGCAAGGTGATGAGCCTGCCTGACAACGTAATGCTCCAGTACTTCAGCCTGGTTACGCGATGGCTGCCCGACCAGATTGCTGCTATTCAGGCCGACCTTGAGCAGGACCGTATCCATCCGATGGAGGCCAAGAAGAAACTGGCCTGGGAGATTGTGGATACTTTCAACGGCAGTGATGCCGCTGATGCCGCGGCTACCCACTTCGAGAAGGTACACCAGTCCAGGGAGTTCCCCACGGACATGCCCACCTTCACCCTGAAACAGCCGACCAATATCATCGACCTTCTGGCAGCCACCGCCCTTTGTAAGAGCAAGGGCGAGGCGCGCCGTGTGGTGCAGCAGGGTGGTGTCAGACTCGATGGTGAACCGGTAGAGAGCGCTGACACACAGATTGAACCGAACGAAGCGGTGCTCCAGAGGGGCAAGCGCCACTTCGTGCGGCTGGTCACTGGTTAGTAACAGACAGTGCCCTGTTCGAGGAGTCGACTCATGGAAGCAGAAACTAGAGACAGGTTCGTGTCCCTCTGGAAGAAGTACTTCGGTGAGGCGGAACTCCCCATTACTTTCTTCTACACCGACCAGGAAGGGCACGCCGAGGCGGCTGAGCCAGATTCCGTGCCAAGATGCGTCATCGGGGCGCTGGCAGACGTCCGAGAAGGGACTCCCATGCGTTTCGACGCGGACTCCATTGGCTGTCCCGGTGGAAAGAGGTACCTCGGCTATGCCGAAGATATCATGCCCGGGTTCGAGTACTTCCTGTCCTACGGGATTCCCGGCAGGTTAGAAGGCGAGCGTTACTGCAAGTCCCCCGAGTTCGTCAGGGAAATCATGAAGAACTCTCCCACCTTCAAGGCACCGGGTCGCTTCATCGTATTCAAGAGATGGGACAAACTCGAAGATGCGGATAATCCCGAGGTCGTCATCTTCTTTGCCGAACCCGATATTCTCGCCGGACTCTTCACACTGGCACGTTTCGATGAAGCGGACCGGAATGCGGTATCCGCGCCATTCGGCTCCGGCTGTTCCACCATTGTGCAGCACCCTTACCTGGAAAGGGAGTCCGAGCATCCACGGGCAACCATCGGGATGTTCGATCCATCAGCACGACCCTTCGTTCCCAGGAACGTAATCAGTTTCTCGGTACCCATGAGCAAGTTCACCGCCATGATTGACAATATGGAGGAGAGCTTCCTTATCACGGACACGTGGGGCAGAATAAAAAAACGGATGGAGTCCCGGTAGTTACCAGTCAACCAGCAGAACATAACACTGGTTGGCCTGCTCAGGCTTGCTGCAGTCCAAGCTCCGAGAGCTTCTCCCTGATAATGCCTATCCTCTCGCCGTATCCTGCTTCAATACTCGCAAGCTCCCGCCGCCAGTCTTCGCTCCCGGCAACATTCGGCCTGACCGCAGTACCCGATATTCCCAGGTCGTTCAGGTTCTCCATTTCAAGACCTTCATAGACGGCCCGCCTTTGTTCCTCCTGCCGGCGGAACTCCCCCGAAATAGTCTCTATCTCCTGCTTCATTCCGGCAAGGTCCGCCTTTCCTGCTACCGCCGCTATACCGTCGATGGCCTTCACACTCTTCGCCTCGTCCCGGAGACCGATCGACTTGCAAAGAGTCGAAACAAAGGCTTTCCTGACCGCCTCTCCATCCTTGCCCCGATAGTGTTTTAGCTCACGTGTTAGCTCGCTACTTCTCAGCGTACCATCAAGGTACTTCCGTGCGATGGCTATACCGCGAGGCCCGTATTCCTTCTCCCTCTGCTCAGCCAGTTCCTCCGGCGTCAGCGCGGGCATATTGGCCAGTCTCTCCATGGCAATCTCGCGAGCGCTCTTTATCCTGTCTTCTGCCACCAAATACTCCTGATACAGATCTTCTAACGGAGGATATTCCTCTTGACGAAGGTGAAGTTCTGCTGGACGGCAGTCTTGCCCTCAATCACTCCGGGGTGCCCGTAGGGATGCCCGCAAAGCAAGTACTCCACATCCAACTCGGACAACCTCTCTATGCTTTGCTTGAGGGCCGCCGCGCTCCCTCCCGGCAGGTCTACACGGCCGGTGCTCTGGTAGAATATGACATCTCCGGTGATAAGAGCCTTCCGCTCCAGCCAGTAGATAGTAATGTGTCCCGGAGAATGACCGGGCGAAAGAAGGATTTCCAGCTTCATCCGGCCGTTCTGCCCGAGCAGTAGCTCTCCTTCCTCCAGATACACGTCCACTGCACCGCCCATCCGCTGGTACATCCTGCTTTCGGTTTCACTGGTGGCGACCAGGGCACCGTACTCTTTCCTTATCAGTCCGGCCGCTTCACTATGGTCGGTATGGGCATGGGTAAGAATCACCAGCCCGACTGCCGCGGCGTCCAGCCCATCTCTACCCATCTCCTGGACCAATCGTTCCCAGCCCGGCTGCCGGTACATGGGTGTCGTGATGTGACCGGGGTCGATAAGCACATGCCCGCCGTCCTTCAGGGTACCGGCAAAGAGATAGCTGTTACAGTTGTTGTCTTCACCACGCCAGACATAGGCATAGAGGTTGTCCACCAGTTTCACTGTCTTTACCCGCCTTCCCCCCGATAGCCTATCAGACCCTTCGGCAAATCACAGGCCATCGGCACGTGATTCTCAAACGGGGCCAGTTATGTGAACAGGGCCGCAAGCACTACGCTCTCCCGACCCTGCTGTGTGTTGTCCGTGATACGAGACCACCCTGAAGGCCAACGTCTCTACGACTCAGGTCGGTGACCTTTACAGGGCGTATATCTCTTCGCCGAAGGTATGGACCCAGTTCTTCTTGAGCACCTCTACCGCTTCTTCGGTCTTATCTACACCAAGGATAACTACCGGCTGCCCGCTTTCTCCCCGACCGAGGTACGGATAGAAGTAGAGCACGTTTATACTGTTGTCCTTGAGGGGCTTCAGTACAGCCTGAAGACCGCCGGGATGGTCCGGGACCTCCACCGCAATCACATCGGTCTCTCTTATCGAATAGCCGTGACTCCTGAGGACATTAGCTGTCTTCTCCGGATTATCGGTAACAAACTTTACGGTACTGATGTCCGAAGTATCGGCAACCGAGATAGCCCTGATGTTTATCCCTTCGACTCCCAGGCGTTCACTGACCGCCAGGAACATACCGGGTACATTCTCCAGGCTGACCGAAATCTGCTTTACGTTCATTGCTCGCTCCCAATACAGTATGTCATGTAGTTCCGCTACGCTATGATGTTAGCTTCCCCGGACCGCTTTCAACTTTGACCTAGCAGGCTGCTGAAAAACCCTTTCGACCAATCCCCGTGCGGCCCAGATGGAGCGCCCCTCAGAAGGGGCGGTGCCTTCCCCTTCCTGGCCAGGAAGGAGCCTTCTGCGGAAGGGGGGAAAGATAATATCTGGGGGGCACCCCCAGACCCCTGCCATAAGGGGGCGCCCCTCAGAAGGGGCGGGGCCCCTCTGTACTCCCTTTTTTCTCCACCGGGTTAGACCATCTCGTATCCGACAGCCAGGGCTTTTCTATTGATGTCAACCAGTTTCTGCTTGTTTTTCAGGGCAGTCCTCAGCCCTTTTACAATGCTGTCCATAGAAACAAGGTTGCTTTTTTTCGTAAAAGCTCCCAGCATTACCATGTTGGCTGACCTTGCGCTACCAAGCTCTTCGGCGACAGCGTTGGCGGGGATACTGACCACTTCAATATCCCCCCGCGAAATCTCAATATCTATCAGAGAGGAATTAAGGAACAGGATACCGCCTGATTCTATCTGGTTCTGAAACCTGACCAGGGAAGGTTGATTCATGACGACAACGAAATCCGGAGAGGAAGCGATGGGCGATGCAATGTCCTCGTCCGATATCGCCACGGTGCAATTGGCAGTACCGCCCCGGACCTCGGCACCATATGAGGGCCAATAGGTTACAGCCTTGCCATCGAGCATTGCCGCCTGGGCCAGATTCAGGCCCATGGACAGCACACCCTGCCCACCGAAACCGGCAAATATCGTCTTAAGCAGCATCTTTTCCCCCGGCTACGTCCTTGATGACTCCCAGAGGAAACTCCCCGGTCATCACTTTGTCTACCCACTGCCACGATTCCAGTGGGGTCATTTTCCAGTTTGTAGGACACGGAGACAGTACCTCTACCAGGGCAAAACCCAGGCCATCGAGTTGTGTCTGAAACGCCTTCCGAATGGCCCTCTTCGTCTTTCTGATGTTAGCCGGTGAATTGACGGCAACCCGCTCTACATATGCCGCGCCCTTGACCATGGCCACAATCTCACTCATCCGAATCGGGTATCCCTCTATCTCCGCGTCTCGTCCGTAGGGGGTGGTTGTCGTGGTCTGGTTTTCGATGGTGGTCGGCGCCATCTGACCGCCCGTCATGCCGTAGACAGCGTTGTTGATGAAGATGGCAGTTATCTTCTCTCCCCGGTTGGCGGCATGTATCGTTTCCGCGGTGCCGATAGCGGCCAGGTCTCCATCGCCCTGATAGGTAAACACTACCGCTTCGGGATAGGCCCTTTTTAGACCGGTGGCGACAGCAGCACCCCTGCCGTGGGCCGACTCCGCCATGTCCACGTCGAGGTAGTTGTAGGCAAAGACACTGCACCCCGGAGGCGGTATGCCGATTGCCCTCTCACCGAGTTTCATCTCGTCGATTACCTCGGCAATCAAGCGGTGAACAATAGAATGACCGCACCCCGGACAGTAGTGGAACACGGCTTTCTTCAGCAATCTGGGTCGGGTGTATACCTTCTTCATCTCCCTACTTCAGCCCCTTCTGATAATAGAGACGTGTGAGCACCCGAGCAACCTCGCTCGGGGTAGGGATAACGCCTCCCGGCCTCCCGTAGAAGGAGACCTCCGCTTCCCCCGCAACGGACAACTGGACGTCTTCCAGCATCTGTCCCATGTTCATTTCAAAGACCAGGAACTGCTTTACCCGGTTTGCCAGTTCCTTTATCTCGTCAGTGGGGAACGGCCATAGCGTTATCGGCCTGAGCATACCCACCTTCAGGCCCATGTCCCGCACGGTCTTGATTGCCCCTCTGGCAATCCGGGCCGCTATCCCGAAGGAAACCACAATCAGTTCAGCGTCGTCTACGAGAAAGGTGTCAAAACTGGTCTCTTCCTTCTTTATCAGGCCGTATCTCCTGTAAAGACTCCAGTTGATACGCTCCAGGTCCGCCGGATTCGAGGTGAAGGTCTTGATTATCTTGCTCGGTCTCCCCTTTGCCCCCCGCATGGCATCGCTCCTCACAGACAGCTCTTCGGGGGCTTCGTACTTGAACTCTATCGGTTCCATCATCTGTCCCAGCATACCATCGCCGAGGACAACCACCGGAATCCGGTATTTTTCGGCAAGGTCGAAAGCACGGTGAGTAAGGTCCGCCAACTCCTGCACCGAAGACGGCGCCAGGACTATGGTGCGGTAGTCGCCGTGACCGCCGCCGCGCGTAGCCTGGAAGTAGTCCGACTGGGAAGCAGAGATACTCCCCAGACCGGGCCCTCCCCTTGACATATTGACGATTACCGCAGGAAGTTCGCAGGCTGCCAGGTAGGAGATACCTTCCTGCTTCAGACTGATTCCGGGGCTGGAAGAGGAGGTCATCGCCCGGACACCAGCGACACTCGCTCCGAACACCATGTTTATCGCTGCAATCTCGCTCTCCGCCTGGATAAAAGCGCATCCTTTTCTTCTGCTCAGGTTTACTGCCATGTACTCGGTCAGCTCATTCTGCGGCGTAATCGGGTAGCCGAAATAGCACTGGCAACCCGCCCGAATCGCCGCCTCTCCGATAGCGCTGTTGCCATTCATGAGTATCTTAGCCACGGTACACCTCTATGGCCACTTCCGGACACACCAGCGCACAGACAGCGCATCCTGTACATTCACCATTATCATTAAAGGTTGCCGGCAGATACCCGCTGGCATTCAGTTTGTCGTAGACATAGATTACATCTTTAGGGCAGAATGATATACAGAGCTCACAGCCCTTACATAGCTCCTGTTGAATTTCTATGCATCCCTGCATCCTGGCCTCTGCACCTGTGAATCAATCAGCCCGCCGCCAAACGTTGTCGCCAGCAAGCCACGACTCTCCCGATGTGATTATACATGATTACCCACCACGATGACCAATAGGGACCTGCGGAGGCCGGGAAAGGTCGCCTGCACTTAACCTGCCGCCTTGCCCTTACCACACCCATACGGGTAGACTATGGAGACCGGGCGCGGTGAGTTGCGAACTGTGAGTAAGAAGCGATATGGATGAATACCGGGGCAGTGGGGTGGGGTGGGGTCCTGCCGGAGGTGGCTGGCGGAACACCCTGCGTAATCTGAAAACTTTCTCCTCCCTGAAGAACCGGGTCTTCCGCATCTATTTCGTCGCCATGCTGTGCCAGACAGCGCCCATGCACATGCAGATGTTTGCCCGCTCGTTTCTGGTGTATCAACTGACCGGCTCGGCGGCCATCCTCGGTGCCCTGGCACTGGCCAACGCCGTGCCAATGCTCTTACTGTCACTGTTCGGCGGCGTCATTGCCGACCGGGTGCAGAAAAAACACGTCGTGTTCGCGGGCCACATCGTGTCCGCGGCAGTCTCTCTGGGAGTCGCACTTACGCTGACCACAGGTTACCTGAGCGTCGAGAACACCGGTTCCTGGTGGGTACTGATGGTGGCCTCCGCATTTCAGGGGGCCATCATGGGCCTGACAATGCCCTCCCGAGAGGCCATTATCCGTGAGATTGTCACCGCGGAGCAGTTGCTCAATGCCATCTCTCTGAATACGATGGGGATGAATAGCCTCCGGCTGTTCGCCCCTGGCCTGACGGGTATCCTTATCGACGTCTTCGACTTCGATTCAGTGTACTACGTGATGACCGGCCTGTACCTGCTGGCCGCGCTCTTCATGGCCATTCTGCCCCATACCAGCAGGACAACCACAGGTAGTGTCAACGTTCTGGCAGAGGTGAAAGAAGGGTTCCGCTATATCCGCGGGCAGACAACCATCCTCTTCGTCCTGTTATTCCTTCTCCTGGGGATCGTGCTCTCGATGCCCTACAGTCTGCTGATGCCCGTCTTCTGTGTTGACATCCTCAAGGTGGACGTGAAAGGCATGGGAATCCTGCTGAGCGTCTCCGGCGCCGGAGCTGTGTTCGGCTCACTTGTGCTTGCCTCCTTACCCAACAAGAAACGAGGTCTGATGATGCTGGGCAGCACTCTCCTTCTGAGCCTGGCTCTGACAGCCTTCTCTTTCTCCGCTTCCTGGAACGCTTCCCTTGCCTTGATTATCTTCGTGGGGCTGGGGCAGTCGGGGCAGATGACACTGGCAGGCACGTTAATCCAGTACTACGTGGACCCGGCATACCTGGGCCGGGTGATGAGCATCCTCATGATGCAGTTCGGCCTTATCAGCTTCAGCACATTCGCCGCGGGCTTACTGACCGAGGTCGTGGGAGTCCAGTGGGCGGTGGGTGGATTTGCCATGGGCCTCATCCTGCTGTCTGTCCTGGTGCTTGCCTTCGTTCCCCGACTACGAAACCTGGACTAGCCGCATCTGGCTTCAGCGGGTGCAATCTAATGCCACACCACCCCAGATTCTGCGTCTCCTCGCTCCGCTCGGAGCCCCGGCTCAGAATGACAGTAAGGGTGAGATTGCTTCGTCGCTAGTGTATAGTCTCTAACATAGCTTTACAACGGAGCACCGACTACTACGATGTATTTTACTCGACAATCATTGTTAAGAAAACTCAGAGACACTACACTAGCGCTCCTGGCAATGACATGTTATGGCTGATGCCATTCTAAACGGAACGTCTCCCTCTGTTATTCTGACATGGGTGGAATGAGTCCGGTCGTATCTCCACCGGGAGAGTGTTTACATCTCAGAGAGAGCGGGATTCAGGATGGCTCCGGGCCGGTCTGCGGCGGCTTGGCCAGCAATATCAGGATAACCGATGGTAACGTAATCAGTGAAAATAATTGCCACGCCTGTCTGTAGCTGCCGGTAACGTCGAACATCCAGCCGGCAAGTACCGGACTGAACAGGCCACCAATCATACTGACACTTGCCATCAAGCCCATTATGGTCCCGAATGACCGTGTACCAAAGTAGTCGGCCTGCAATGCCGGCCTCAGAGGGATGGGACCGCCGTACCCGGGCGCATAGGTCAGGAGGAACAGTACGATGAGCCACACCTTGTCCGCACTGATGAGGGAAAATATGAATAGCCCGATGGTCTGGAGAGTGAGGGCTGTAGCGACAAGGTACCTCTTGTTGGTGAAATCGCCCAGAAAGCCAAAACCCAGTCTGCCAATGACGCTGCATAAGGTCATACCGGTCACTGCTGTAGCAGCTATCGTTGTAGAGACCTCCACACTCTCCAGGTACGGCACGATGTGTACCATCACCGCGCTTGTACCGATATGCTGAAAAAGAAATGCCAGCGAAAGCAACCAGAAAGCCTTTGTCCGAATGGCTTCTTTTACCGTGTACCCGGATGATTCAGGAACAAGTTTTAAAGTCGGCTGCTTGTCCGAGAATCCTTTTAGTTTATTTGTCTTCCCGATGGTCTTTCCATCGGGAAGGTATCCATAGTCCTCGGGCTGGCGTCTCATAACTGAACTGAGAATGATGCCGACAACGCCCAGTAAAACTGCCAGCCAGACCAGTGTCTCCCTCCATCCGAATTCCTCAATGGACAGGGCAATCAGGGGTACGAGGGTACCGCTGGCACCAAAGCCCAGATATATCATGGTCAGCGCCCGGCTTCTCTTCTCCCGGAACCAGCGTGCTACGGCTGTGTTCATCACAATGAATGAGCCAAAGCTGAAACCCATTGCCATAATCATGAATGCCCCGTAGAACATCCAGAGGGAGTTTATCTGGCTCATTAGAAAGAACCCGAGACCGATGATAACCCAGCCGACATACATCAGTTTCCTCGGGCTTACCCGGTCTACGAGAAAACCGGCCAGCGGGCCCAGGACACCGGATTCCAGTCTCTGGAAAACGAATGCGACAGATGTAGCCGCAGCACTCCAGCCAAACGTATCCCGTATCGGGTTAAAGAAGGTAGTGAAACCGTAGATAAATGAACCGCCCGCCAGGAAATTCAGGGCGGCAGAGGATAGTACTATCCACCAGCCGTAGAATATCTTCTTTCGTGGTGCGAGTCTTTGCAGCCTGAGTCTTTTCAGCATGGTTCTTTATGACGGTCCTGACCTTCCGCACTATCAGGCAAAGGTAGCATATCTCCTGGCATGTGGAGTCCGTGGTGCAACCATTGATTACGGTACTACGGTGTGAGAGTAGTATCCGGCGAAGTCAGCATTTCGACCATACGCGCGCCCAGAGCACGTGCTTCTCCCAGCAGTGGCATGTTGCTCTTGACGTCGCCGGGCTTGCTGGCGTAGCCACTCACAGAGACTACCTTCTCTTCAGGCAAGCTGGTCACCATCCTGGCGAAACGCCTCAGGTCCCGGTCGGTCCGCTCAAGTCCGGCACCACCGGCAACGGCAATCGTACCGGCACACCGAGCCTTGAGGGGTATTCCGTGGGTGTAGAGGAAGTAGTTCCGGTCAATGAAGGCCTTCATCTGGGCGGTTATAGTATAGTAATAGACCGGGCTGCCGAGAATGATACCGTCGGCCTCACGGAACCTTTCCAGAATCCAGGGGGCGTCATCCTTCTGCAGGCACTCTGAAAACGATGGGCAGTTCTCATGCCCCAGACACGGGCCCACCCAGTGCTCACCAAGCATAATCTTCTCGGTCTCCATGCCCTGTCCGGCTGCTTCCTGCAGTGCCTCGTCGACAAGGCAGCTTGTGTTTCCGTTAGACCTCGGGCTACCGACAATTGCTACTATCTTCATTATTCCTCTCTATTATCAACAGAATCAAAGCATCCCGGTTCGGCAACAGCGGAGCCTTCTCAGTACACCACCTCTTCTTCAACAAGCCGGTCAATCTCGTCACGTGACATACCAAGCATTTCCCCAAGAACATACTGGTTATGCTCACCAATCAGCGGTGCGGCACGCGGAATCCGGGCCGGCGTAGCGGAGAGACGCCAGGGTGGTCCGACAACCATTCTCTTTCCTATCTCGGGATGCTCTACTTCGGCCAGGATACCCCGTTCCTTCAGGTGGGGGTCCCGGGGAATCATCCCGCCGCTGAAGGTCGGCATCGCAGCTATTCCTATACTCTGCAGGGCTTCCATCACCTCATAGTCAGTGTGCTGCCTGGTCCACTCCGCGACCAGTCTATCCAGTTCTGACTGGTTCTGTCGACGGCTGGCGGCGTCGGCAAACATCCGGTCATCCGTCCAGTCGGGACCACCAATAGCGTTGCAGAAAGCCTGCCATTCTTCCTCGCCTGAGACTGCAATGGTAATCCAATGGTCCTCTCCCTGGCAGGGATAGCAACCGTGCGGTGCCATGACCTCGTCGCTATTGCCATCGCGCTCTCTCACCCTGCGGTTCATGGTGTAGTCCATCAGCACATCCCCGACCAGGCAACTGATAGCCGCAGCGGAGGAGAGGTCTATGTACTGGCCTTTTCCGGTCCGCTGGCGGTAATTGAGTGCGGCCAGTATCGCGAAGGCTGCAGTTGTGCCCACCCTGGTGTCGATAGCACCCGTCAGGGTGGACGGTGGTCCGTCAGTGTGGCCGGAAACGTATGCCAGCCCGCTATGGGCAGCGAAGGTCGGGGCATAGCCAACATAGGTCCGTTCCGGACCAGTTGTGCCTACCGCCGATGAAGAAAGCATGATGATATCGGGCCTGACCTTTCTCAGCACCTCGTAGCCGAGACCCAATCTTTCCATTACACCAGGGCGCATATTCTGGATCACGACATCAGACACCTTTACCAACCTCTTCGCGATTTCGATGGCCCTGGCCTGGGTAAGATTCAGGGTCAGGCTCAGTTTGTTCAGGTTAATGTCGTTGAAAACAGTCGACTGGTTGGGGCCGCCCATCATGGGGCCTGTCATCAGCGACCGGAGCCGGGTATGGTCGAGACGCCGATGGCTTTCCACCTTTATCACCTCGGCACCGAGCATCGCCAGAAGAAGCGTGGCGTATGGCCCGGCCCATGCCCAGGTGAAATCGACTATCCTTACTCCATCCAGAGGGTACTCTTCCATGTTCCGCTCTCCGTTCTAGATGACACCACGTTCTTTCAACTTCGCCAGCTCTTCTTCACTGCGACCCAGGTACCCCCTGTAGACACTATCGTTGTGCTCACCGAGAAGGGGGGCAGCGCGATTGGCCCGCCACGGCGTTTCCGAGAGCCTGTAAGGAGCCGTGGGATAGCTGAGCTTGCCTGCCTCGGGATGTTCAATCTCGGCGAAAAACTCCCGGTGCTTCACCTGCGGAGAATTATATACGTCCGCCGCCGAGTTTACCGGTGCCACCGGACAGCCAAAGGACTGCCCGCGATGGTATATCTCGTCCTTGTCGTGCCGGAGCATCCATTCTTCAATAAGGGGCTGAAGCTCGGCTGCATTGTCAGAGCGGGTCCATTCGTCCTTACATTTCTCACTGTGGGCCCATTCCGGATTACCGAGAAGTTCGACCAGCGCTTCCCACTGGTGCTGCTGAGGGGCTATGACCATCACGTAGCCATCTTTACAGGGCATCAGTCCACCAAGCATTCCCCTCCGCCTGGCCGTGGCGTTGGGGTCGTTGGCGGATGCACTTATGTCAACCCTATCCAGAGAAATCAGGGTTTCCTGCCTGGAGACGTCTATATGCTGGCCGGTACCACCAGGACCACGTTTATATAGCGCCGCCAGAGTGGCTACCGCCCCACTGAGACCAGCATCGTAGTCGCCGACATATCCCCCACCCTTTACCGGAGTGGTATCCTCTCCATGCTTTTGTGTGAAGGAGAAACTCGCCTGCCCGCTGGCATGGTAGATATTGAGATGGTGTGCTTTGTAGTCCCGGTAAGGCCCCGTCTGCCCGAAGGGCGTTATCGAGGTCATTACCAGAGAAGGGTTAACCTCTTTCAGGGAATCATACCCAAGACCCATGCGTTCCATCGTGCCAGGAGCGGTGTCCTCAATCATGACATCAGCCCACTTCACCAATTCGAGGAATATTACCTTACCGGCGCTGCTGGCAGGGTCCAGGGTAACGCCGTATTTATTGGTATTAAGATAGAGGAAGAGACCGCTTCGTTCCGGATGGGGTATATCGTGAAGGAATGGACCCCTGCTCCGCGCCTGGTCTCCGGTAACCGGTTTTTCGACCTTTATCACCTCGGCACCGAGGTCGGCCAGGAGCTTGGCACAGTATGGCCCACACACCATCTGGCAGTATTCCATCACCTTCACCCCGGCCAGAGCCGTTTGATTCATAACTTTAAATCCATTACCCTCAGACTATGCCACCTTACTGTGCTGTCACTCTAGCAGGGTGATGAAAAACCCTTTCGACCAATCCCCGTGCGGCCCAGATGTGGCGCCCCTCAGAAGGGGCGAAGCCTTCCCCTTCCTAGCCAGGAAGAGCCTTCCTTGCCAGGAAGGGGGAAATAATTATATCTGGGGTGACACCGGCAGAATCTGGTTTCGGATTCTGCTAACGTCATTCTGTAAGAATGACGCCCAGACACCCCTGCCAAAAGGAGCGCCTCTCAGAAGAGGCGGGGCCCCTCAGAAGGGGCGAAGCCCCTCTGGACCCCCCTTTTTCAGCACCCTGCTAGAAAAGCCTGCTGAAGAGTGCAACGATGCTCACAGCAGACTCTCAGGCTTTCCAATTATCCAGTATAGCACGTATTGGTTCTGAACCTGTAGCCGGGAAACTCAGGCATGTCTCACGTAGGTCCTTACAATGGCCGAGCGGGTTCACTTGACAAGACCGAGCCATCGGTCTAAAGTGTTCAACACCAGAGTACAGCAGGGACGCCGATAGTACTCTGTCTCTTTCATTTCCAAGGGCAGCTCCTCGATAGCTGCCAACCGTAATGGTCAACGAACCGAGCGTAATAAAAACAGAGGAGGGATGCAAGAAAAATGAGTATGGCACTAGAAGGTATCAAGGTTATCGATTGCTCGCAGGTGGCGGCCGTGCCAATGTGCGCCCGCATCCTCGGCGACTTCGGGGCAGATGTCATCCACATCGAAAACCCGACCACGGGTGATTACTGGCGGGTTTTCAAGGACGCCATGGCCGATCAGGGTAATGCCTGCCCATCCGATTTCGACTACAACTGGGAGAACTATAACCGCAATAAGCGGAGCCTCACACTTGACCTCTACAAGGAGAACGGCTGCACTATCATCCATAAGATGGTAAAGGAAGCCGATGTGTTTCTCAGTAACTTGCGGGCCTTCGAGTTGGAGAGATTCCAGGTGGATTACGAGACTTTAAGCAAGATAAACCCGCGCATCATCTTCGGCAATGTCAACGGCTACGGCAAGGAGGGCCCGGACAAGGACCTCCCCGCCTATGACGCCACTGCCTATTGGGCACGCGCCGGTTTCCCGTATGTAATGTCCCAGCCTGGTATTCCCGTTTATGGCTATCGTCCGGCCATCGGCGATAATGTGGTTGGGATGTCTCTTGCCTATGGTGTGATGCAGGCCCTGTACGTCAGGGAGAAGACCGGAGTCGGCCAGACAGTAGATGTCTCATTACTCCATACCGGTATCTTCCAAAACGGGTTTGATGTCTCCGCCGCACTCATTACAGGGTTGGACTCCGCGGACTGGAGAGAGCAACCCCCGCCGGAGTTGGTGCAGCAGTCAATGATGGCAGTCGCTCAGATTATGGCCTTCTATGGCGCCAAGGCGAACAGCCCGATGACTGGTATGTATATGACCAAGGACGCAAGGGCCTTGATATTCGTTATTCTGCAGCCGGACCGCTACTGGGCGAAGTTCTGCAAGGCAGTCGGGCGGGAAGACCTGGCTCAAAACCCCAAGTACGATACGATAGAGGGAAGGGCTGAGGATGTCGCTGAGTTACGGCAAATCTTTTCGGGGCTATTCATGGCCAAGAACTATGACGAGTGGCATACCCATCTTGAAGGGATACCGTATGCTCCCAATCAGAGTCTCAAGGAGATCATCAACGACCCACAGGCAAGGGCCAGCGGCTGCTTCGTGTCTTATGACCATCCCCAGCGCGGGCGTATCGAGCAGATAGCTAACCCGGTGATGATGAGCAAGAACCCTTCGTCGGTAAGGATGCCAGCCCCGGAATTTGGTCAGCACACCGAAGAGGTGCTGCTTGAGTACGGCTACTCCTGGGAAGATATCGCCCGCTTCAAGGATGAGGGTGCCATCGCCTGAGACAGACCTTCCGGCACAAACCAACTGTCCATGATTGCACGTGTTTCTTGCTGGTGAAGCGGCCTCCGGTACTGTGACACAGTGCCGGGGTCAGCGTATGCGGATAATGACTCAACTCACCGGCAAAGAAGGGGAGGGGTGGGCTATGTTTCGTAGAGCATGGCAGCTACTGCTGGTAATTACGCTGCTGGCGGCCGTTGCTGCATCGGCAGGATAATGGCAGAATGAGACGCCCATCGGACAGACCGATGCCGGTGACCGGATGGATTTCGAAGGATATCTGGAGACAACAAATCCTGGCAATGACAGGTAGCACAAGCATACTATCACGGTCTACATTACTGGCACCGTTGAAGACGCAAAACACCTATATGACAAACCCACTGAAAGGCAATTCGGTTAAATCGAAGTGATTAAGGATGTCAACGAATAGGCTTTCAATTGCTGTGAAGTTCGCTTGCAGGCTTCTGCTGTTCACCGAATTGTTGACACTTTCCAATTAGCAGGTTCTACCAACGGCATGACCGGCACCAGGCCGGAGCTTCTCGCCGGTGCCCCGCTTCATATACCCTCGTTTAGGAAATGTTTCGGAAACTACCTGATGTTTTTATGTTTTCTTTAGCTTCCAGACAGTACTGTTGTAATAGGACTATGTGGCAATCGCGGAAAGGAAGGAACGCTGACACTGCAGACTGCCTCGGATAATATCATCGGTGAGCTAATGTGCATCAGCGATACCCGGGGAATACCTGCGGTATAAGAACCGAGAGTGTCACACCTCCGTTGTGGAAGGAACCAAGGAGTAGCTTGATTTGATTGTATACGAATTAGTACCCCTGATAGAGGTAGTTTTCAGCTTTATCCTGCTGGTGCTGCTGGTAGTCAGGGGTAAGCGCCATATAGCACAAAAGCCTTTCTTCCTGTTCCTATTCAGCATGCTGCTGTGGGGATTCTTTATCTATCTAATGCGCCGTGAGCCTGACCTTGTAACGGCACTGTTCTGGGAGAGGCTGGTCTTCGTGGCCATATTCAGCGCTTCCATTCTATTCTACAGGTTCACCGTCAGCATCACCGGTGCCAGGCCGAGAAAATGGCTTCATTATCTGCCTCACGTCCTTTACTTCACCTGTCTGGCCCTCCTCCCCACCAAACTCATGGTCAGCGGTATGCAGGTTATGTGGTACGGCAAGGCTCCTATGATTGGTCCCTTATTCCCGACCTATGTCATCAGCGTATACCTGCCGCTAACTCTCGGTCTGGTGATACTGATGAAACACCGAAGGCGCTCCCGCAATGTGGACGAGAAGATACGATTCCAGTACATCATCGCCGGTATCATCGCTATGTTCATCGGGGGAACCACTGACTACCTGCCCGTCCTCGGTATAAGTATGTACCCGCTGGGAATTGTAGGGAACATCCTGTTCTGCGTGCTGGCCACGGTGGCCATGCTGCGCTATGACCTCCTGGAAACGAAGGTCATAATCCGCAAGGGAATTGCCTATTCATTAGTAGGGGTGCTTGTTCTGGGTATCTTCGGCGGCATGACACTACTGCTCAGCAGTGTCTTCCAGACCACCCTGAATCCCATTTCAATAACGATTATGATACTCTCCGTCTTTGTTGCCCTTCTTGTGTTAACCGTCTTTCAACCAGTACTGGTAATAGTGCGACAGATGGTGGACAGACTGTTCTACCGGGAGCGGTACGACTACCTCAAGGCACTGGAGCAGTTCAGCCACGAGACCCAGAGCATCGCCAACATGCAAGAATTGGGTTCCAACATGGTACAGTTGGTCGCGGGCGCATTACGGACATCAAGTGCCTGCCTGCTATTACCATCCAGTGGTAGCCGGGGGTTGCGCGTTGCATCCAGTGTTGGCCTGGAAGACCCCCCTCGGGGAATTGCTTTCAGTGACCGTAATCTTTTCCTGAAATGGATGAATACGCATGGCCGCACCATATCCTCGCGTGAACTGGATATTGTTCCTGAGTTGCATGGCCTCACCCAGGTGGAGAAGCATAACCTGGACATGCTACATGGTGACCTTTACGTTCCCATCAGGACGCGCCGGGGGGTACTATCCGGAGTGCTGGTGCTCGGAGAGAAACTGAGGCAGGAATCGTACTCCAACGAGGACAGGCAGTTACTGGCTACCCTGGCCGGTCAGATGGCCATGGTATTTGAGAATGCGAGCCTGTACCGGAGGAGCCAACAAGAGGTTACCGAGCGCAAACAGGCAGAGGAGCACTTGCGAGCCTCGGAAGAGAAGCTACGCCTTACCTTTGAGTCCATGGCCGAAGGGATTGTGGTGACTGACCTCGATGGCGACATTATTCAGGTGAATGAGGCAGTGGTCCGCATGCACGGTTATGCCGATAGAGAGGACCTTATTGGGAACAGTATCATCAGTTTGGTAGCCAAACAGGACCACACGATGGTGATGGGGAGTCTGGAAACTACACTGGCGGAAGGGTACACGAGGGATATTGAGTGCACTTCCCTGGGAGACAATGATAACGAGTTCCCGGTCAGGTTGAGAACGGCTGTACTTAAAGATGCCTCCGGAGGCCCCACGGGATTTGTTTTCATTATCGAGGACGCTACGGAACGCAAGAAGATGGAAGACCAGTTACGACACTCTCAACTTCTGGCTTCCCTGGGAGAGATGACCGCCGGCATTGCCCATGAGGTCAACAACCCACTCCAGAGCGTCCTGCTATATTCCGACCTGCTGATGGTCGAGAAGATCCCGCCACAGAGTAAGAAAGACCTGAGAGTCCTGCGTAATGAAGCCAAGCGTGCTGCTCACATAATGACTGACCTGCTTACTTACAGTCGACGGGCAGCATCACAGGAACGGCGAATAGACCTGCACCGGGTCATCAGAAGGGTTCTGTCCATGCGACGCTATGCCCAGACAGTACAAAATGTCACCGTTACTGCTAATCTCATGGATGGCCCCTTGCCAGTAAGAGGTGATTCCTCTCAACTCACCCAGGTCTTCATGAACCTTATCGTCAATGCGGAGGAAGCCCTGACGGAATCCGAGAACAGGACGATAGTGGTCACCTCGACAGTATACGGTGAGTGGGTGAAGGTATCCGTTACCGATAGCGGCATTGGCATACCCGCCGAGAACCTGAACCAGGTATTCTATCCCTTCTTCACCACAAAGCACGAGGTAAAGGGGACCGGTCTTGGACTAAGCACCTGCTACGGGATAGTCACCGACCATGGCGGGCTGATATACGCAACAAACAACCTGACGGGTGGGGCCACATTTACCGTAGAACTGCCGCTGGCGACTAATGAAAGCCCTAAGAAACTGGTGGAGCAGGTAGCTGGAGCAAACTGAGACATCAGGCAGGATGCCTCAGCCACCATTCCTCGCTTTGTGGTCGGACTGCTATAACATACTGGCAGGGTTTTTCATCACCCTGTTAGACTCGATCCGGGATACGTGTTTGCCCCCTGGATTCCAGCCTGCGCTGGAATGACATCAACATCCATCATACGTAAAGATATATACGAGACACTACACTAATAGTGACGGAAAGCCTCGATATCCGGTACTTCCAAGGCTCCCTCGGGGCACAACTCCACGCAGCAGAAGCAGGCGATGCACTCATCGCTGATGTTGAACTCCGGTTCCAGAGTGAGGGCCTCGGCGGGGCAGTTCACCACGCAGTCCCCGCATTTGACACACAAGTCTTCAAGGTACACCGGTTTCGACGTGACCCGGCCCTTCATCATGCCTCCCGGATAGAGGCCCTTCAGTTCGTCCGCGCCCTCCCGGTCAGGTTGTGGTGCAAACGTCACCGGCATTCTGAAATTGGGAATAACCTCAAACTGTCCCCGGACATCTATCTCTTTCTCCTCCAGTGTTCCCAGACCCCGGACCCGGGCCTGCTCCTGCACCGGAAGTCGACCGGGGTCCACTCCCATCATACGTGCCATGACAGCATCCAACGCCAGTGCATCGGTGCTGGACAGAAGCTTACCCACCTTGCGCAGTTGACCGCCATGACACGGGCCATTTCCTTCGATAGCGGTTATCGCATCCATGATGTGTAGGTCCGGCGGCCGTACCTGGAAGACATCGCATACCGCCTTAGCAAATACCTCGTTGCTCCGGGCCTGGAGATGAAGGCGGGCCTTGCAGGCTCCCGCCACGTAGCCATAGGTGTTCTTCAGCGCACCGGTCACTATCATACCGAGATGGGTCTTGAATACCGGCAGGTTGATAATATAGTCCGCTTCCAGCACCGCCCCGGAGACAACCAGTTTATAGCCGGTCTCAATGCCGATTCTCTCTACCACACGTTCCGAGATAGAAGTATAACATCCTTCCGAAGCATCCAGGATCCCGGTGGCGGCAGCCACGTTGCGGGAGTTACGGGTGATACCTCCCGGGTTATCACCTACTATAACCTTCGCATTGCGGTCCAGACAGGCACGTACTACAGCCTGCACCAGCTCGGGATGGGTGGTGTGGCCCAGTTCCGGTGCTGAGGGCCCCACCATGTTAGGCTTGACCAGCACCGTGGCACCGGCGAAGGTCTTCGGGGCGAGGACTTCCATAATCTTCTCCACCTTCTGCCGCAGGTCGGTACTTACGGGTTCGATAATCACCAGGGAATTCGGGCTAGCTGTCATAGTTGTATCTCCTTAAAATAAGCATCCGGGGGTGTGCAGCTTTCCATAGCGTTCAACTGCTGCTGAAATCAGTAATGGGTAGTACTGCACCAGCCGGAGGAATTACTCCTTCGGGCCCAGCAGCTCGTGTGCCTTCTTGAGCCAGTCCGGTATGGGAATCTCCTGCGGGCAGGCTTCCAGGCAATCTCCACACTCGGTACACTGGTCGGCGCGTTCCTCTTCTTTAAGGCCTCCGGGTCCGCGGTAACGGAACCGCCCGGTACGGGGGTCATCGTACATCATAGATTCGTTATATACCTGGAAGACGCGCGGGATATCCACACCGCCGGGACAGGGCATACAGTACCCGCAACTGGTGCAGGGTACAGGACTCAACCCTTGATAGGCTTCCCGCGCCCGGCCAATCAGTGCCAGTTCATCGGTCGCGAGCTTCCCCTGCCCGGAACGGTTAGCGATATCCACGTTCTCCACCACCTGCTCCATGGCGCTCATACCACTGAGGGCCACAGATACTTCCGGCTGGTCCCAGACCCATTGCAGCGCCCATTCCACCGCACTACGCTTCTGCGGAGCGCTCTCCCACACACCGGCTACCTGCTCCGGTGCTCTGGCAAGCTTCCCGCCTCGTAACGGCTCCATAACTACTACTGCCAGACCCCTGTCGGCAGCATACTTCAGACCCTCTGTGCCTGCCTGGTATTCCACATCCATATAGTTGTACTGTATCTGGCAGAGGGTCCAGTTGTCGTAATCGTCGACGATGCTTTTGAAGGCTTCAAGGTTGTCGTGGAAAGAGAAACCCAGGTAGTCAAAGCGACCATCAGCCATTGCACTCTCAGCCCATCGAAGTACGCCAAGGTCCCGCACCTTGGCCCAACTCTGCCCATTCAACCCGTGCAGCAGATAGAAATTAATCTTTGTGTCAAGACGCTCCAGTTGTTCATTGAGAAAGCGGTCGAAATCGCTGGCTGATTCAACCATCCGGGCTGGCATTTTCGTCGCCAGTTTCATTTTCTCGCGATAGCCGTCTTTCAGTGCCCGTCCGACAATACGCTCGCTGTTGCCACCGTGATACGGATAGGCCGTATCCAGGTAGTTGACCCCGTGGTCAATAGAATACCGTATCATGCGGATAGACTCAGGCTCGTCGACATCGGCCGGGTCCTTATCCTTCAACGGCAGCCGCATTGCACCAAAACCAAGCGCACTTACTTTCCAGTCCAGCTTCCCAAAGTCGCGATATTGCATCAATCCTCCGTTCCTTGCAGCGTGAGCAGCGCACTCACCTGTATGGTATTCTGCCATGTTTTCCGTGAATTGGCAAACCGTGAGCACACCTGTTGCCTGCGGCAATGCCGGGCTCATTCACCTGTGCCGTCTCCATCCGGGGTTGCCGGGACTAGCCGCGCATAGCAGTCCGTACTTCAGAACGGCCCCCAACGGCAGCGTATTCCCGAACCGGGATAAACTACGCATTTGACCCTCAAATACGTAGTTCTACTGGTTGACAGGAGCACCATCAGTCGCTACAATGCGTGGCAGGGCGACCGGCGATAGTGGCAACGCCGGTCTTGCACGTGCGGTGGGATGCCGTCCGATACATGAGTCAGGACAGACACCAGGACGCTGGTAGAGCAGATATGGGCTACCAGGGTGTTAGAGCCACAAACAGGATACTTGGAGACAGGTTGAATTGGCGTATGGCAAGTTTAATGAACACCTCCAGACTGGCACACAGAGTTCGCTGACGTACGCTAAACGACACTAGCAATGCCTCCAGGTACCATGGAGGAAAGTAATGCGAGCTTACGCCATCCGGAGAATAATTCTCCTCATCCCCACCATGTTCCTCGTGACCGTTATCTTATTCTTCGTAATACGGTTCATGCCGGGCGACATCATCTCGCTGATGGCACTGCAGCACACCCAGGAGCAAGCCGGCGAGATGCAGCTGGACGAGAACATGATCCGCGAGATGATGGGGCTCAACAAACCACTCCACACGCAGTACTTCGACTGGGTGAGTGGTATCTTCCTTCGAGGCGATTTCGGGACTTCCCTGTGGACGGAACGCACACTGACCGAAGACCTTCGCGACAGAATCCCCGTCACCTTCGAGCTTGGCCTCCTCACCATGATAGTCATGAACGTTATAGGGATCCCTCTCGGTATTTACTCTGCAATAAGACAGGACACCTGGTTGGACTACGTGGGGCGGAGCTTCGCGATACTGAGTCTGGCTACGCCGGCCTTCTGGCTGGCGACCATGCTGATAGTGTACGGTTCCATCTACTTCAACTGGTCACCACAGATAGAATACATCCCCTTTACGGTTAACCCAATGGGGAACCTGAGACAGCTCATTATTCCTGCCATCCTAGTCGGCACGGCCGGTACCGGCGGCATGATGAGGTTCCTGCGTACCATAATGCTGGAGGTGCTCAGGCAGGACTACGTCCGGACTGCCTGGTCAAAGGGCCTGAGGGAGAGGGTTATCGTCATCCGGCACGCCATGAAAAATGCTCTCATCCCGCTGATAACAATGTTCGCCCCGCAGGTCGGCATGCTAATCGGCGGTTCGGTAATAATGGAGCAGATATTCGCCCTGCCCGGGATGGGCCGCTACCTGCTGGAGGCCATCGTCAGGCGGGACTACCCCCTGGTCTCGGGAACGAACCTTATCTATGGCGGATTTGCCATGCTGATGATTCTTATCACGGATATCAGCTACGCCTGGGCCGACCCCAGGATACGCTACCGATAGACTGAGGGAGAAACGAGGAATAACAACATGAGTGAGCGAGTCACGAATGGTGCCCAGGTCGCAGAACAGGAGTGGAAACGGCAGTCCGGCATAGTCAACCTCCTTTCCAGGTTGTTCAGAGAGAAACCGATGGGCACTGTCGGCCTGGTGCTGGTTGTCCTGTTGTTTGCTTCCGGGATACTTGCCGACGTTATTTCCCCATACGGCATGAACGAGTTCACCCTGTCGGACAGGCTGGCGGGGTATTCTTCAAGTCACTGGCTGGGTGCGGACAATGTTGGACGGGACGTTTTAAGCAGGATTATCTACGGTGCTCGCATCTCGATGATTGTCGGGGTCAGTGCTACACTGATCAGCACCATCATCTCCGTTGCCATCGGCCTTACCTCAGGTTTCATCGGCGGCAAGACAGACCTTATCATACAGCGGTTTGTTGACGCCTGGCTTTGCTTCCCCGGGCTGGTCATTTACCTGACCATGATGAGCATTATCGGGGCAGGGATGCTGCAGGTGATACTTGTCCTCGGCATCGGTGGTGGCATTGGTGCCTCAAGAGGGTCAAGAGCGCTCGCCTTCTGGATTAAGGAGAGCGTGTATGTCGAGGCGGCCAGAGCCCTGGGTGCAAACACGGGACGAATCGTTATCAAGCATCTCTTGCCCAATGTCATGCCCATGGTAATTATCGGGTTCTCCATGGGTATTGGCGGCGTTATTCTCGCTGAAGCCTCACTCAGCTTCCTCGGGTTCGGCATTCCACCACCACAGCCAAGCTGGGGCGGGATGCTCACCGGGCAGGCACGTCGCTATATGTACCAGGCACCCTGGATGGCCCTCTGGCCGGGTGTTGCCCTGACGCTGGCAGTATATGGGGTGAACATGTTCGGTGATGCCCTGCGGGACCTGATTGACCCGAGGCTGCGGGGTGGTATCGGTGGTATGGGTGCTTATGGCTCAGGACGCGCTCTGAAAGCCCTGAAGAAGCTGGAGGCCAGGAAAGCCAGGCAGGGCTTAAGAGGGCAAAGGATAGTATGAATATCAGACGGTCTAATTGAACCGGCTCAGGACAGGGGGTGACTCATGTGAAATACTGCATTGCACCGGGGAGTTGTTCACCAATCAAAAAAGGAGTAGATGCATGAGCAAGAAAACTATATGGCTGCTGCTGAGCTTCGTACTTGTAGCTGCTCTGGTGCTGGCTTCCTGCCAGCCGGCCGCAGTAGAAGAGGAGAAAGAAACGGAGACAGTTACCGGCAAAGTAGTGGAGAAAGCAGGGTCGGCAGTAGAGGAAGAGGAGGAGGAAGCCGCGCCGGCAGTCAAGGGGCCGGAGATGATAACGAATGCCGCCGGCAAACTGGTGGAGAAACCCCAGTACGGCGGTACCTGTACGTTCTACATGAGTGCTGCGGCCCTGGAGAGCATAGACCCGGTGCGGTCAGCCATAAGCGGCTGGATGTGCGCCCCGACCTACGAGACACCGGTGATAGTGGACTGGTCCATGGGCCCCCAGGGCACCGGGGAAAACGCGTTCCTCGGCCACTACATGGATGATGTCTTCCTCACCGGCTGCCTGGCGGAGAGCTGGGAGATAGTTGACCTTTCCACCATTATCCTCCAGATTCGCCAGGGTGTGCACTGGCACGACAAGCCACCCGTGAACGGCCGGGAAATGACCGTGGACGATATCCTGGCTACCTTCTACCGCTACCAGGAGAACCCCCTGAACACCTTTTACCGTCCGCTTGATGTTCCGGTAGAAGAGTGGACCACCATGGAGGAGACCGGACCGTGGGAAATCACTTTCAAGTACTACGAACCGAGCACCGGTATGCTGGGCGGGTTGTACTGGCTCCCGGTAACGCCCAAGGAGGCAATCGAGACCTGGGACCACCTGCGTGAAATTGAGCGCGTCATCGGTACCGGACCTTTCGTGATGACGGACATCGTCACGGCCAGTTC
>DATKWT010000039.1 GCA_035529395.1 Dehalococcoidales bacterium
AGCTGCACCTCCAGCCGTTTCACCAGCCCTTCCCTTCTTAGAATGCGGTAAACTGTTGATTCGGATACGGCAAAGCCAGCGTTGTCTGTGATCCAAACAGCCAGTTGCCGGCTGCTGAGCTCAGGAGACTCCCGGGCTACCGCTAGTATCTTGCTTTCCTCTTCGGGAGTGATCCGGTTCCACGGCCTTCCCCTGTCTCCTGAGAGGGATTCCAGGCCATCGCACCGTTGCCACTGCCGCCACCGATAGTAGCTGCTCCTCGGTATCCCCAGTGCCATCAGCGCCTTCCGCTTGTGCCTGGGCTGATTTTCCACCTTGACCAGGATTACAGCTTTGCCCCCGGCGCTCATGTGGCGTCGCCGTTGTAGCCCTCCACCGGTGGAATAGCCGTTTTTTTCAGACGGTATACTTCCAGGGAAAGGTCAGCCACCAGGTGCTTGAGCTCGGTGCTCTCCCGCTTTATCTCGTTTATCTCCTGACGCGTGGCATCCCTGACGGTATCCCGTGTGAGCCGCTCCTTCCCAGCCTCCATGAAGTCTTTGGTCCAGGCATAGTAGACTCCCGGCTTGATGCCTTCCCGGCGACAGAGTTCATTGACTGCCACTTCCCGACGGAACCCCTCCAGCACGATACGGACCTTCTCTTCCGGAGTGTACTTCCTCCTGGACTTTACCCTAACCTGCTGCATGAAGCCTCTTGTTTCATGGGTTCTGGCCTCGGCAGCATCAGCTTTACCTTCGATTTTCTGGGACACATTAGCTCCTTTCTTTATTGAGGTTAGTCTACTACCTCACACGGAGCTTACACCACCCCCACAACTGTACGGTTTTCGTAACCCCTTTTGTGTCCCATTATCGCTGACGGTCTACACTCGTTACTAGTCTCGATTGTCCGGACGGCGACATATGCAAGTAACAAGGTAGCGAGTGCGGTTATTGCGGTAAATAGAGTAGCTGATTTCTCTACTACTTCGGGGAAAAATGGAAATCGGCCTGGTAAGTAGAAGGCTAAAATAATGAAGACCGATGCTCTATCCACTGAGCTATAGGCGCTTGCCCTAGTATAGGCACGATAGGGCCGGCCAGTCAAACGACCGCGACAGAACTGCCGGCAACTTTGCCGTGCTTAGTGCGGTCTGCTACTATTGATTGAGATGGTGCAGGAACAGCATCGATACTGAAAGGGGGGCTTCCCATAGAGGGACCATGAAAATTGACATATCTTTCCTCGGTGCGGCTCAGAATGTTACGGGCTCGTGTTTTCTGGTTGAGACTAACGGCGTCAGATTACTGGTCGACTGCGGGATTTATCAGGAGCGAGAATTCATACACCGCAACTGGGATAGTTTCCCTTTTTCGCCCGACGCCCTGGATGCAGTCCTCCTAACGCATGCCCATCTTGACCATTGCGGGCTACTGCCCAAGCTGGTCCGCGAGGGATTCAATGGTCCGATATACTGTACGGCTGCCACCGCAGATATCGCTAAAATAATACTCATGGATTCGGCAAGGATACAGGAGGAAGATGCTGAGTTCAAGGTAAGGAGGCATCGTCGTGAGGGAAGGCGTGGCGCACATCCTGAAGTCCCGTTGTATACCACTGATGATGCCAGTGCGGTTTTCCCTCTCTTCTCTCACGTGGAATACGGGGAGGAGGTAGAAGTGGGCGAAGGCGTTGAGGCTGTGTTCCGCGATGCCGGACATGTTCTGGGTTCGGCGATGATAAAGGTCAGGGTAAAGGATAACCGGGAGGAGAGGACGATTCTCTTCTCAGGAGACGTCGGCAGGCATGACCGGCCCATACTGCGAGACCCCACTACCTTTGAGGACGCGGACTACGTACTCGTTGAGTCCACATATGGTAACCGACTCCTGCCCGATGCAGAACACACCAACGACGAATTGTCCGAGGTGATAAACTCGACGGTGGATGCCGGAGGCAATATCGTTATTCCCAGCTTCGCCCTGGAAAGGGCACAGGAAGTGCTGTATTGTCTGAACGAGCTCTTGCTGGAGAACCATGTACCGCATCTGTTGACTTTCGTCGATAGCCCGATGGCAATCCGCATTACGGAGGTATTCGAACGTCATCCGGGGCTGTTCGACGAGGAAATGCTGGCGCTGCTGCGCAAGGGGGAATCGCCCTTTGACCTGCCAGGCCTGACACTGGTGAGAACAGTAGGTGAATCCAAAGCGATAAACCGTGTAAAAGGCAGTGTGGTGGTCATTGCCGGCTCCGGCATGTGTACTGGCGGCAGGATAAAACACCATCTGGTAACCAATATCTCCCGGGCAGAGAGCACTGTGCTCTTTGTCGGATACCAGGCTAAAGGGACTCTGGGAAGACGTATAACTGACGGCGCCAGGAGGGTCAGAATACTGGGGAGGCACTATCCTGTCCAGGCGAGAATAACCCGGCTAAACGGCTTTTCCGCACATGCCGACCGGGACCAGCTCTTCAGATGGCTGTCCGTGTTGAAGAGAGCACCCCGGCAGGTATTCGTTGTCCATGGTGAAAAAGAAGCGGCCCATGACTTTGCTCATTTCCTGAAACAGGAGACAGGCTGGGAAACATCGGTGCCCGGGTATCGGGACAAGGTTGTCCTGGAATAGAGGCGCAGGCTCAGTCGGTTTTTGCTTTGAGGATTAATACCAGTCCGCTCTTGAGACAGGTCCGGCACTCTTCACGTAGACGGTGATTCCTGAGTATCTCCTCTAACCCACCGTTCTTCAGATAGCCCTTGAACCCTCGATAGTGGGACCCACCGGCAAGGAATTCTACAACCCTTGCTAACCTTGCCCAGATATTCCCGGGCAGGGGGACCTGAAAATCTATGAAGACCAGGGCTCCCTCCTGTCTGACAACCCTCTTCATTTCAGAAACAGCTTTGTCCTGACTGGCCTTGTCCCTATCATGCAGTCCAAAAGATATGGATGCATAGTCGAAGTAACCGTCTGGATAAGGAAGGCTTGCTGCATCACCTAGCTGGAAGGAAGTGTTTGCCAGACCCTGTCTCTGCCTGTTCTTCGCAGCCACATTCAACATCTTCGGGTGTATGTCTATCCCTGTGGCGCAGATACCATGTCGCCCGTATTCCAGGACCTGCGCCCCGGTCCCGCAGCAGACATCCAGCACCCTGTTGCCGGCATTCATACCGGCGAACCGCGCTATGGACTGCCTGACATCTCTCAATATTGGGTCTACTATGGTTTCGTAGTTGAATATGAACATCTCTTTCAATCATATCATACGGCCTGCAGGTCGCAGCCATTGATGTATTCAGCGTGGATAGAGTGGTATATTACCACGATTTTGGAGGGGGAGGTAGTGTGGGGCTGGCAGTGGGCTGTCAGTGGGCTGGCAGTGGGCTGGCGCTGCCCTTAGCTAAGAGATTCAAGAGGACCCGGCATCGGCCATGAGAAAAGTGGTTTACGAGCCTGCTATTCCTTACTGTCTCCCATCACTGACACGATGAGCAGGCTGGGGCCGGTGTGAGTGCTGATTACGGGGCTCGCTCTGGAAAGGAGTATGCGCTCCCTGGGAAACCGGCTGGCCAGCCGTTCAACAAGCATCTCCGCCTCGTCACGCGCAGTGGCGTACTCTACAGCTATCTCCTCAATGTGGTCAAAGCTCATGGCAAAATGATACAGGTGGTCTATTGCCCTGGCTCGCGAGCGTTCCCTGCCAAAAGGGTACACCTCGCCGTCCTTCATACCGATTACGGGGTTCACCTTGAGTATTGAACCCAGTAATGCTTGTGCCTTGCCAATACGTCCGCCTCGCTGTAGATACTCGAGAGTGTCAAAAGCCGCACGGAAATGTACACGCGGGATACTGCGGTTGACTATATCCAGGATTTCTTCCATGCTGGCTCCCGATTGGGCTGCCCGCGCGGCATTGATAACTACAAACCCTTGTGCCATGACTGCCATTCTGGAATCAACGACTTCTACCCGGCATTTCCTCTTCATCAGCCCTGTGCTCTGAAGGGCTACTTCATGCGTTCCACTGAGCTTGGCAGTAACAGTGATGGCCAGAATCTGGTCCGTTTCTTCAGCCAGTGCATCGTATGCTTCGGCGAATGCCCCCGGCGATGGTACCGAAGTGACCGGCAGTGTCTCAGACCGCTCCAGTCTGTCAAAGAACTGGTCTGGAGTAAGGTCCACGCCGTCACGGTAGACCTCGGTCCCGAATCGAACGTGTAGAGGGACGATTGTTATACCCAGCTCCCGGACCACTTGTGGGGGTATGTCGGAAACACTATCAGTCACAATCCTTACTGTCATCGGCACGCTCCAATCGACATGTTACTCGCCTCCGGTCAGTCCATCAGGCACGGAAGTACACTTTATCCCTGCTGACCGCGTTTGTCAATGTCATCAGTGGAGAGATAACCCCCTTGGCCGCGCGGTATGTAATGACGGTACCGGTGCACAATAAATAGGAAGAGGTCAGTTAAGCAAGGTATGCATCATCTCCGGTCGGTCTCGTCAGGAAGAGTCTCCCCTTGCCCTGTCACTCTTCACCAGCCTCACTCCCAACTGCACTGTCCACGTTGCGCTTGAATATTTGCGTGTGATACCTTTGCTCCGACATCGTATAGGTTAATAGGAACACAGGACAGGGATGCAGATTGAGGCATCCGGAAAGAAAGGGAGTCGAGGAGGAGAAACATGAGTAAAAGGAAATGGTTACTGGTGGCAGGTCTGGCATCGTTGCTGGCGATGACT
>DATKWT010000040.1 GCA_035529395.1 Dehalococcoidales bacterium
ATTCTCTCGCCATTCCACTGGATACTGCCGTCGGTTACCTCGCCTTCTTCAATGTGAAGAAGGCCGGAGATTGCCTTGAGCGTGGTACTCTTACCGGCACCGTTCGCCCCGAGCAGGGCAACAATCGCCCCCTCCTCCACGGTCATCGAGACACCGTGCAGTACCCTGATGACATTAAGGTAAGCGACCTCAATGTTGTTCAGCACCAGCATATTATTTCCACTTCGGACGGGGACCCTGTTCTCTTGAAGGACCCCCGCCCTACTCCAGCGTTAGTTATAGCAGGGTGATGAAGAACCCTTTCGACCATCCCCCTGACCCCCTTCCTGGCCAGGAAGGGGGGAATAGTTATATCTTGGGGACACCCCCAGACCCCTGCCAAAGGGGCTTCGCCCCTATGGATTTCCCATTTTCAGCATCCTGATAGAGACCGAACGGACTATTCGTAGCTGATAAACGGCGACTCTACCCAGCCGGTTATGGGTTCCAGCACACCGTCATCTATCCGAAACACGCGGACGGACTTGGACAACCGGTTGTCACCCGAGGTGTAGGATACCGGACCGTGCAGGCCGCCGACATCGAAGTTCTTGAGCTTCTTAAGGCCCTGTGCCTCCACGACCTGCGGTGTCAGGTTGTCAGCACCGGCGTTCTCTACTGCCAGCCGCAGAATCTCGACGGTAATCAGGCTTTGCGCCCAGGAGATGATGTAGTCCATGTTTCCGTAGTCATCGGGGTGGTACTTCTGGCAGTACTCGGTCATTTTAGCCATCGCGGGTACGTCGTCATCCCAGCCGACGGTCGGATAGACGCCGTAGACGCCCTCGACGATGTCGGCACCGGCAAGCTCGACCAGCGCTGATGTGAAGCCGGCATGGCCGCAGGCGATTGTCATACCGGGGTACATACCAAGCTCGACGGCACTTTTAATAACAATGGCTGTAGGTGCCGGCGTACTGGAAATGTACAGGACGTCAATGTCATCGGGGAGTGTAGTCAGAGACGTGGTCTCCGAACTGGTGGTAGCAGGATGCTCGAAAATCCATTTGTCACGGAGCTCGATGCCCATGTCCTCAGCGCCTGCCTCCGCGGCCATCCTTGCCCCGGCGCCGGTGGAGTTGTCCAGCAGGTGAAGCGCCATCTTCGGTTTACCGGGACCCTTCCAAATATTGTCCAGGTAGTATTTGGCGAAGGCTGCCCAGTCGTCGCCGTAGTCCGGCGTCTGACCGTAGATGTGCTGGGGCGGTTGCGTCAGATTAGGTGAGCTGAAGGCGGCGAAGCCGGACAACTCATTCTCATTGGCAATCCCCATCATGGCCGTCATCATTCCGGATGAAGCCACTGTGAAGAGGAGGCAGTCCTCATCAACAAACCGATTGACGATGGTTACTGCCTTGGATGCATCATAGCCATTATCCAGCCACAGGGCCTCAATCTCGTGTCCATCGACACCACCGAGTTCGTCGTTGACGTACTTGATACAGTCAACGTTAGCATGGCCCATAGGGGCACCCTTCTCGGCAGCGACCCCGGTGGAAGGCGTGCTCATCCCAATCTTGAGCGGCGCCTTGGTCCCAGGCTCCTCTGCTGTCGATGTGCACGCACCCAGCAATGTGGCTACCAGCACCAGACACATAAGCCCGGACAGAACCGTTAGTGTTTTCTTTCGCATTTCTATTCTCCTTGTAGTCTATTCCCAAGCCTTACCTGGGCCCTTACATTCCTTTGTACCTCCTTAATATTAGCTAGTATGAGAATGGCCACAGCCGATAGGCGGCCTTGAATAGCTGCCACCGGTGCGCCAGCCCACGAGGTTCCAATATCAGAAACAGGATGATTATCAGGCCAAACACCATCGGAGCGAGGCCGCTGGCAAATCCCGCAGGCAGTGCGATAGCGCTGCTCTCCAGAGTCGGGACCAGATAGTGCGTCAGCGAGTGCTTGATGAGACCGATGAAAATCGCGCCGAATATCGGGCCGGTGGTAGTACCCAGACCACCGATAATAATCATGCCGATGTACAGGATTGAATCTGTCAGCGGAAAGAACTCGTCACTGATAAAGCGTGCCCAGTGGGCGAACAGTGAACCGGCAATCCCGGCAAAAAAACAGCCGATGAAGAAGGCAATCAGCTTGTAGCGGAAAAGGTTTATCCCCATCACTTCGGCAGCCAGGTCATTATCACGGATAGCAACAAAGGCCCGGCCTACCCTGGTCCTTGCCAGGTTCTTGGCGAAGAAGATGCTCAATACAGCGATGCTACCAATAAGATAGAACTGGCTGGCATTGCTTTTCAGAACTAAACCTCCCAGCGCAGGTGCCGAAACACTCATACCCATATGGCCGCCGGTTACGTCCGTCCAGTGTTTTATCACCCAGATGATGATGAATTGAGCGGCAATAGTGGCGATGGCGAGGTAGAAACCCTTGACCCTGAGCGATGGCATTCCGAAAATCATGCCGACCAGACCGGCAGCTACACCGGCCGATATAAGACCGACCGGGAACGGAAGCCCCAGACGTTCAGTGAGAATCGCTGATGTGTATGCGCCCACGGCCATGAACCCGGCATGGCCGATTGATAGCTGCCCGCAGTACCCGGTCAGGATATTCAGACCGGTAGCGGCAATGATGGTGATACCGATGAGATTAGCGACACTCAGCCAGTTACCCCACCACAGGGGGGCTGTGCACAGGACAACCAGCAAGCCAATCAGCAACGTCCAGTGCGTCTTCGTCCGGAAGATCGCCATATCCTGTGCATATGTGTAGTTACGCGTACCGGCTGGCAGGTCCAAAGTCTCTATATCCTCTCTATGCGTTCCTCACCGAACAGACCGTAGGGCTTTACAAACATGACGATAATTATGATGATAAACGGGATAACCTCCCTGACTCCGGGCCAGGTCAATGGTGTCAGGTAGCCTTCCCCAAGGTTTTCCGCCAGGCCGATAATCGGGCCGGCAATCATTGCCCCGAGAAACGAATCAAGCCCGCCAAGAATAACCACCGAGAAGGCCTTGAGACCGGTCCCTACCAGGCCAAAGGTTATACCCCCGATGCTGGACATGAGGACACCACCCACTGCCGCGAGAACACAGGCGAACATCCATGACCGGCTGAAAATCCTGGTCACCGGAATGCCACAGGCCTGCACCGCCCGCTGGTCGTCGGCGGTTGCCCTCATGGCAATGCCCATCCTGTGATAGCGGAAGAACAGGGACAACAGGCCGAACAGGGCCAGAGAGATAATGGCTGCCCAGAGATATTGCTGGGAGACCACCGCCGGACCAATGTGGAATGGTTCCACGGGGAACAGTCGTGGTAAGGCTGCCACACTGGCTGGCCAGATAAAGACCACCAGGCCTTCGATGAAATACGCTAAACCAAGGGTAATGGTTATCAGAGATAGTATCGGCTGGGCAATCAACGGACGCAGGATGAAGCGCTCAATCAGCCAACCGAGTAGTACAGCAAAGATAATCACTACTATGAAGCCGGCCCAGATAGGAAGACCAGCCTGGACCAGCATCCCGTAGGTGAACCATGAGGAGAGCAGCACCAGTTGCCCCAGCGCCAGGTTGGCTACCCCGCTTGATTTCCAGACGAGTACAAAGCCGAGGGCAATCAGAGCATAGACCATGCCCACGGTCAAACCGGTTATAGTAAACTGGAGCAACTCAGCCATTACCGTTCTGTCCTTCCGAGATATCTCTCACCTTGATACTGGTGGTCACAACACCCTGCCTGCCGTCACGGTAGGTTACGGGTGCCTCTATTGTCACTTCCTGGCCATCTCCGTAGAGTGTGTTAATCAGCTCCCGGTACCGTTCCTCCATGAACTCCCTGCGGAGCTTGCGCGTACGTGTAAGCTCCGCTTCGTCGGGGTCAAACTCCTTGTGCATCAGGACAAACCTTCTCACCCTGGCAGCCTCCGGCAGGTAGCTATTGACCCGGATGAGGTCTGTCCGTATCAGGTCGGCAACCTCATCTCGCTGGGAAAGGTCGACAAAAGTGGTATAGGCCAGCCGATTCCTCTCCGCCCATTTGCCCACCATGGCGAAGTCCATGTTTACAATGGCAGAAACGTAGTCCTTTTCCTTATCACCAATGACCATGGCGTCCTTGATATATGGACTGAACCTCAGTCTGCCCTCAATATACTGTGGGGCATACTTAATCCCCGAGCTAAGCTCTCCCATGTGGTCCAGGCGGTCCATGAATATCAGGTGTCCCTTATCATTGATGTTGACGGCGTCCCCGGTGTGGCACCAGCCATCGATCAGTACGGCCTTCGTTTTCTCCGGGTCCCGGTGGTATCCGTCGAACATGGACTCACTTCGTACCAGCAACTCACCATCATCCATAACCCGGACTTCAGTGTTAAGCGCCGGACGGCCGACACTCTCGAAGTCAATTTCACCTTTCCCATGGCTGGAGATAAGGCCTGCCTCGGTACTGGCATAGTTCTGTCTCAACTCTATACCGATAGCATGGATTAAACGGAAGGTATCCAGGCTCAGTACGGAGCTACCGGTAACGGCGAACCTGACCCTGCTGAGACCCAGCTTATCCTTCAAAGGCCGAAAGAGCAGGAAATAGGCAATCTTGTAGAGAACTTTCCAGAAAAGATTGGGTTTCCTGTTCTGAAAGCTGAGGTCGGCTATCTTGTGCCCAACCGGCAGGAATAGTTTGTAACAGAAGCGTTTCAGAGGATGGGCGTCAATCATCTTCACCTGGATTTCGCTGACCAGGCCCTCCCACTGGCGAGGCCCGTATATCACAAAGTCGGGCCCGGTCTCCCGGGTATCTTCGGTGATAGTATCAGGTTCCTCGGGGAAGTTGAGCCGGGCACCGGTTAGCAGGTGCGGAATGGTAGCGAAGTAGCTGTCGCCTACCCATGCAGCCGGGAAGTTGGAGACCAGGTCATCATACTTGTCTACCGGATAGCGGCTAATGAACCCGGCGGCGGTGCTTATCAGGGCACGGTGGGACATCCTGGCCCCCTTGGGCAGCCCCGTAGTCCCCGAAGTGTAGTAGATGAAGGCGATATCACGCCCGTCGCCCTTCTCAACGTTCTCCTCAAACAGTCCTGTGTGAGTTTCCTCGTACTCCCTGCCCAAACCAAGCACCTCGGTGAAACCCATCAGGAGGGGGTCGTCGTAATTCTTCAGTCCTTTCGGATCCCAGTAGATGACCTTTTGGAGATTAGGCAGTTCATCCTTGATTTCCAGGAACTTGTCGGTCTGCTCCTGGTCATTCACGATGGCAAATCTGGCACCGGAGTGCTCAGCGATGTACTTCACTTCCGAAGGCACGGAATCAACAAAAACACCGGTGACGATTCCTCCGGCCGCCTGGGTGGCAAACTCACCCCAGAACCATTCCGGCTCGTTGTCACCGATGATACAGACCACGTCTCCCCGCTCCAGTCCGAGGCTTATCAGGCCAAGAGAGAAATATTTTACGTTTTCATAATACCGCCGCCAGTTATACCGTTCCCAGACGCCGAACCTCTTCATGCACATCGCCGTCTGCTTGGCCCATTGGTCATAGTTGTGGGCTATCAGCTTGGGAATGGTGTCATACCTATCCCGCGTCTCCATCTTCAGCCTCTTCACTCCCCGTCAATAAGCTATATCCGCCACCATAAAAAAGAGTACCTCCCACCCGGGAGGTACTATCCACCAACTACCAGAGCAAACCTTTGTATCTGCTAGGTACAGGTAATCCCCCCCAAGCGCACCCGGGTGCGCCCGGTAAAGATGAATTTACGACTCCCTGATGTATTCACCATGGCGAACACTGTTATTCTCTATCCACTTATCCCATAATCCTACAGACAAGGACGTAGTTTACCATAAGCAAAGAGGACTGTCAAAGGGAAAGTCTATGCGAGGCCAGAACATCAGCGACAGACGGGACGCCGGACCTTTCTTAAGATCATTATATCGTGACCCCATCCCCTGTATCCCCTTCCCTTTGATAAGGGAAAGAGGCCACAGTGGAAGGGGCCGGTGCAATCCTGAATAGGAACGGGGGAAATGTGAAGATGGAACCAACCTATGAAGACCTGATTGCCTTTCACGGTCATGGCTGCCCCGGGCTGGCAATCGGGTACCGGATGTCACAGGCGGCTCTGGCCTCCCTGGCAGACTCCAGAGCGGCGGATGAGGAAATCGTGGTTGAGGTTAGGCTTACTCCTGTGAAGGCCATGGCCATTGCTGGGGCATGTTGAAGTACGTGAAGTGCCTAACCAACGCCATATTTCTCATTCATGTTGTCAGGGCGAATTGACTACTCTTACTCCCGCAGACCAGGCCAAACAAGGCTTTGCTCTTCTGACTAGAAGGAAGATTCCTTTATTCAGTCCCCATAAATGGTGTAACAAAGATACTCGCAGCCTCGATAGAACCATCGTCCTCTGACTCTCCTGTAACAGTGATAGTATCACCGGGTGAAATATCCTCGATACTACCTTCGCCCATCTTCTGGATGGAAGTATCATCAGCAACCGTAACCTCTATAACACCCGTCATTGTTTCTAACGTAATAACATTATCGTCAATGTCCTCAACCGTTCCCATGGTTCCCTGTCTGCCCATAAAGCCTCCCATTCCTCCCGGAAACAGGGGGTTTTGTGGGGTTGTCCCGTCCTGGGTGGTGTCTCTATTACCGAAGCGCGTTGCGAACTGACTTTGCAGGTCCTGGCTGGCTTCTTCTTCCGCCTGGTTTTTACCGACGGCAATACCCCCGGCGAATGCCCCGCTGATAATGCCTCCAAGCACGATTATGGTAACCAGTAGAGTAATAAATGGTTTTTGTTTCATAGGGCATTTCTCCTCATTATTTATTCGTATCGCAGTGCTTCAATAGGATTCAACCTGGCAGCCCGGTAGGCCGGATAAAGGCCAAAGACTATACCGATAGCCGCCGAAACAGAGACTGCCAGGATTACTATATCTGCGGACATCGCCGTCTGTATTATGGTCCCACCCAGGTTCATTCCGGAGACAAAGTGAGAGATGCCCCAGCCCACGAGCACACCGATTCCTCCACCCGTCAGACTGAGGAAAGCAGCTTCTACCAGGAACTGGAGCAGGATATCCCGTCGCTTCGCCCCTACCGATTTACGGATGCCGATTTCCCGGGTGCGCTCGGTGACAGAGACCAGCATGATGTTCATGATACCGATGCCGCCGACCAAGAGGGATATTCCTGCGATAGCCGCCAGGAAGACGACCCATACCTGGGTAGACTCCTGTAAAGCTTCCATTGTGTCCTGCTGGCTGGTAATGGTGAAATCGTCCTCACCCGTACTCCTGTGACGCTCCCGCAGGATGGACGTTATCTGCTCGATGGCGGTATCGGTTTCCTCGATACTTACCACCTGCACGTTGATAGACTGTACATTTCGCTCTCCACCGGCAGTGCGCTGGGAAGACAGGCGGTACTGTACAGTCGTAATAGCGGTCAGTACTGCGTCATCGGACGAGCCAAAACCGGTACCACCTTTGCTTTCCAATACTCCCACTACCTTGAACTGGCGCCCGCTTATTTTCACGTACTGCCCCAGCGGGCTCATTTGCCCGAACAGGGTCTCCGCTACGTTACTGCCCAGGACAACTACCATGGACTTATTTCTAACGTCAGTTTCGGTGATAAAAACGCCCTCAGCCAACGGAAAGTTGCGTACATACTCGTATTCCGGTGTCACGCCCAGTATCTGGTTATTGGAGTTTTGCCTGCCGGCTACTACCTGGGCAAAGGTCTGGACCTGCGGCGCTACCGCTGCCACAGACGGCGCCAGGGAGGCGTCAACCAGGGCTTCCGCATCTTCCAGAGTCAAGCTGGTGGCGCTGCCCTGCGTTCCCCTGATACCTGCCTGCATGGTAGCACCCGGATAAACAAAGAGTAGATTGGTTCCCAGAGATTCAATATTTGAAGTAATGGCTGCCTGGGAACCTCTGCCGATAGACATCAGTGATATCACCGCTGATACCCCGATGATGACACCCAGCACTGTCAGAGTGGAACGCATTTTATTGGAATTGATGGCTGTCATGGAGGTACGCGCTGTTTGTAATATATTCATCGGTTTGCCTTCCGGGAAGCAGCCGCTTCCACTTGAGACACCGGATGGTCGTCAACAATCTGCCCATCCCTGAGCAGGATGATACGTTGCGTGTGCGCCGCTATTTCCGGTTCGTGGGTAACCAATACGATGGTAATGCCATCCTCTCGGTTGAGCTTTTCGAGGATACCTATAATCTCCTGGCTTGTCCTGCTGTCCAGGTTACCGGTTGGCTCATCGGCAAAGATGATAGATGGATTGTTTACCAGGGCACGGGCGATAGCCACTCTCTGCTGCTCACCACCGGATAATTCGCTGGGTTTATGCTGGGCACGCTCACTCAGTCCTACCCTTGTCAGAGCCTCCAGTGCCCTTTTTTTACTGTTACTACCGTTACCATAAAGTAAAGGCAACTCTACGTTGGCCACGGCTGTGGTGCGGGGGATGAGGTTGAAAGTTTGAAAGACAAAACCAATCCTCTTGTTTCTCACCTCGGCCAGTTGCGAGTCAGACATCTGGCTCACCTCGGACTCATCGAGGATATAGCTGCCGGATGTAGGTGTGTCCAGACAACCAATAATGTTCATAAGAGTAGACTTACCCGAGCCGGACGGTCCCATGATGGCGATCATTTCTCCCTTTTCAATACGGGTACTTACGCTCCGCAGTGCGTGAACTTCTATCTCACCCATCTGATATGTCTTGACAATATTCTCAAGTTCAATCATGCTTTTCTTCCTCGGACAATAATGGCTATCTCATCCTGCCAAAGCCGCCCATTCCGGGAATCATCATCCCACCGCCAAAGTCGAACTGGGTCGTCCCGGTATTTGTAATCTGTACAACCACTATGTCTGTTGCATCCAGTCCTGCAATTACCTCGGTCCAGAGGCCGTCACTAATACCCAGGGTGACTACTCTCTGCCGGGTCTCCTCGTTGACCATCACGTTGACAACGGGGTTATCAAAACTGCCGCTGATTGCCTGGTTCGGCACCAGCAGGACATTATCAGCTTGCTCAACGATGATGCTGGCAGTAGCGCTCATGCCTTCCCTGAGCTGTAAGCCATCGGGCACTGTCAGGCGGATGGTCATCGGATACGTTACCACCCCTGATTGAACCCGGGCAGTAGTGGATATGGAATACACCTCTCCTGTCAGTTCAATGTCCGACAGGGCGTCCAGGGATATTGTAGCTCGTTGTCCCTGTTTCACCAGGGATATATCAATCTCATCCAGAATGGCGTTCAGATCTACAACGGATGGGTCCACAATCTCCATAACATTCTGGCTGGCACTCACATTCTGGCCGGCTTCAACGTTCACTGCGACCACAATCCCGTCGAATGGTGCCACCATAGTGGCTGCTTCCAGTCGCTCTATTGCTTTATCAAGGGAAGTTTGGGCACTGGCCACTTCAATTTGTTTCAGTTCTACCTGCAGGGAATCAAGTTCCAGTGGACCAGTACTATCCTGCATATCCGCCAGGTTCTCCTCCTCCTGGGCAAGGTTAGTCTGTGCAATAATTACGTGTTTCTGCTTTTGCTCGATATCAACACTATCCGCACCGGCATTAATTATTGCCAGGTTGTCCTCCGCTTCGGCAAGGTCGAACTCAGCGATAGCCAGCTGTTTCTGCTTCAGTTTATAATCGGTAATCCAATCAGGTACAGTAGGGTTCATCTCATATCTATCTTCGGCTCTCTCGAACGCGTTCTCCGCATTCTCTAATGCTATCTCGGCGTTGAGGACGACAAGCTCAGCCCTGACGATGTCAGCCTCAGTATATGGATTCTGGGCCTTATCAAGGTTTTCCCGGGCCGTCTCTAAAGCCAATCCGGCATTGATAACGGTAAGCTCAGCCTGGGCAATATCAGACTCTGTGTAAGGGTTCCGGGCTTCCTCGAGGTTTTCCTGGGCTGTTTCCAGGCTGTCCAAGGCGTTTTCCAGATTTATTCTGGACTGTACTACGGCTTGTTGAAGCAGCAACACAGATGCGTCGTCGAGTTTGGTCAACACCTGTCCTTCCAGGACGGCATCACCCTCCTCCACATTCACTTCCTGAATGGTACCGGCACTGTCAAAGGTCAATTCTTCTCTATAAGGAAACAGCAGGCTGCCACTGGCGCTAACCGAGTTTTCCAGACTGCCGTACTGCACCTGGACAAGCTGAATATCGTCCGGGATGGCGACGGTATCAGAGCCGGTAGCCCAGTTATATATGGCGAAACCCCCGCCGGCGATGCCAATGATTACTACGGCAAGTATTGCAGTTTGCCACGGTCTCAGATTCTTCAATGCATCCAGCATTTGCCCCTCCATGTCACCTACGGTGGTGATAATTTGTTCAATCCGGGTGGTGTAATTTCATTGGGCCCAAGGTATCTACTATCGTAATATAGCCATAAATCATTAAGAAGTTATTAAGATATTCCTGGCATTGAATAATTAATCGCGTATACTGAAGTAGAAAATCATGGCAGGATAATATCGTTATAGGAACCTACTCAGCTACCGGGACAGTGAAGGAGAAACGGCTGCCCTTGCCCGGTTCACTCTGGACTTCAATATTGCCCCCGTGGACTTCCACGAGACGCTTGGCGATGGTAAGGCCGAGCCCACTGCCACCGGTTGCCCTGGTGCGGGACTTGTCAATACGGTAAAAACGCTCAAATATATTGGGCTGGTCCTCGGGAGGGATACCTTCACCGTTATCGGTAACGCTTATTTCCAACCACCTATCTTTCGTTTTTACGGTAACACTGATATTTCCGCCTTCAGGCGTGTGGGCTATTGCGTTTTCCAGCATGTTACGCAAGACCTGACTGATCCTGTGAGAGTCGACGTTGATTGGTGGTAACTCATCGGGCAATTCAGCAGACAACGATACCCCTTTTGCGGTTGCCTGAACATCACGTGCATCAACCGCCTGTTGTATAAGTATGGCGCTGTCTTCTGTCCGGCAATTCAGTTTCAATTCACCAGCTTCAGCGAGGCTTAGCTCCTGGAGGTCGTCAGCAAGTCGGGATAAAATAATAGCCTCTTCATCAAGAGACCGGATTGTATTTGCATCGGGTTCTGCCACCCCGTCACGGATAGCTTCGAGGTATCCTCTTATATTGGACAGGGGCGTCCTTAGTTCATGCGCAGCGTCCGCAATCATGTCCCTGCGCAGTAGTTCGGTACGTTCCAGGTTTCCGGCCATCAGGTTAAAGGTATCTGCCAGTTCACCGAGTTCACTCCTGTCATTTACGTCTACTCTTTGAGAGAAGTCCCCCCGTCCCAGGAGCCTTGCCGTAGATGTAAGGGATTTTACCGGGGCTAATATCCTGCGTGACAGGAAAAACGTCATTATCAGTGCAATTGCTGCTGCGATAAGACCTCCCCAGATGAAAAAGAGACCCACCGCTTTGAACGTAATCTGTAACGAAGCGATTTCCAGTTCTGCCGAGGATTGAGGGGTGACGTGAAGTGTACCGATACCATCTTTCCTCCACGGAGACTCCAGGATCTGACCCGGTGAATTAGGGCGATATGGTTCCCCCAGGATGATTTCAGCGGAATCAGCGACTACAATTCCAGCGGTATCAGTCAGAATGATTCGCTGCCCGTAGAGGTTGCCTAACTGTTCCACGAAAGTCTGAATTCCTGCCCAGTTTCCTCGGCGCGAATAGTACCGGAATAGCTCAGTTTCCATCCTGATAGCGCGTGCCTGGTCAATACGTTTTTCAAATTCGCGTATTTCATTACGTGTAGCCTGGTTCAGGAAGAAGAATACTGTACCGATAGTCACTACTATCACCATGGTGAAGGCTATCAGCAAACGAAAACGCAGGCTATATATCATCATTCACCACTGAGAGCTTGTAACCGGCCCCATATACCGTCTTTAAATACCTGGGGTGTCTGGGGTCTGGCTCAAGTTTTCGGCGAAGGTTGAGAATGTGGACATCAATGGTACGGTCAAAGCCTTCGAAATCATGACCAAGGGCTTTCTCAATAAGTTGTGCCCGACTAAATACTCTGCCCGGTTCCCTGGCGAAGACTCCAAGCAGTTTGAATTCAACCGCAGTCAGATTAATAAATCTGTTACACAGGTACGCTTCATGCTTGAGGAAGTTAAGTGTGAGTTTGCCGTACTTGATTTCGCTGGGGCCACGCTCTCCGGGGAGGCGCCTGAGGATAGCCCTGATTCTGGCAGCCAGTTCCCTGGGGCTGAATGGCTTGGTGACGTAATCATCCGCTCCCATGTCCAGACCCGTAAGCTTGTCTTCATCAGTGGTCCTGGCAGTGAGCATTATTATGGGAACATCGGACTCATTCCTCAGTGTACGGCATATCTCAAGACCGTCGATGCCGGGCAACATCAGGTCCAGCACGATGAGGTCAGGGTGGCCCTCCCTGGCCAGGCGCAGGGCTTCCACACCATCATACGCAGTGAGGACCCGGTAGCCGTCCCTGTTGAGGTACAGCTTGACCAGCTCTACCGTTTTTACATCATCATCAACTACCAGTACCCTTTTTCCTGGCATACACAAGTCCTCGGCGATTCACTTACTCCCAAATGTTAGAACGTTAATGTTAAGGAAATGTTAACATTCGGTACTCTACTTCTCAACCACAAAGAGAGAGTGGGAGAAATTCTCCCACTCTTTCACCTGTTTCACTATTCAATTATTTGAGGTTTCCTGATTACCATGTACGGTTATTGTGCCGGAGTACTCGGCTGTGCGGGTGCAAACATGCCACCCCAGCCGCGACAACCGCCCATACCGCCACGGAACTTACCAGGTCCCCGGTGACCGAATCCGAACGAGACGTCAGGTTTAGCCTGCTGCCATTCTGAGTACTCGTCGGCCTGTTCCTGGGTTATCTTGCCCGTGTCTACCATGGACTGGAGCCATTCCTGCATAGCCTCTGTTCGCATCTCGCTTTGAGCCTGATTTAATGCATCTTTCAGTGCTTCAGTGTCAAGAGCAGTGCCGGTCTTCTCCTGGTATATTGCCGAGATTCTCTCGAGCAGTGCATCGAACTGCGCTTCAGGTTGAGTGTCCTCATCACCATCAGCAGCAAGTACCACCCCGCCAATGCTACCAACCAGCACAACTGTCGCCAGTATTGCTGCAATAATCAGTTTCCTGCTTTTCCACATCGCTTTATCCCCTCCTCTCTTCTGGTTACTACAAAACCTCAGTCTAAGAATCCTGTTTACATCTATTGTATTGTGTTCCACCTCCTCACTGATTTGACCTTCTGAAACAATGTTAACACCAAAATATTAGAATCCTGTTAAGAGGTGAGGAGAATATCATGCTCCTGTGATTGGCTCTTTGGAAAAGTTATGTCTAAATATCCAATGAAGGCAGTTGCTTATGTATGTGTCACCGGGAATACGCAGAAAAAAGGTATGCCGGTTACGGTGCTACTGGAATTTCAATATTGGGACGTCGTGGATCTGATTGAGTTTCCGGGGGAATTGGGATCACTTTGGATAAGAATCGGATACTATCGGAAAGCAAAGAATCGGCTGAACTGGCCAGCAAGACCCGGCTTTGAGAAGTTGGACTAACGCTGACTAGACGGCCCTGAGAACCACCGGAAGGCGTGGTAGTAACTCTGTGAAATAGGGTATCCTGGAGTGTGCTGATGGTCTGCTCTGGGGTATCATATTGTACTCGCCACTGCATATTACCTAGTGTACTGTCTTACAAATACCTTTACGTATGATGGATGTTGATGTCATTCCAGCGCAGGCTGGACTCCCCTCTTCATTCTGAGCGACATGGCACTGGCCTTAGTGGCCCAGAATCTCACAGGTACGAGTCCACATTCCTGATGCCACTCCAGTGCAGATCCTTCACTGCACTCATTTCCGCTCAGAACGATAAGAGTAACACTCTGATAGTCTCACCTATCTATCTGAGCGAGAGCAAGGGAGTCGGCAAAGAGCCAGAGACATTACCGGTGTCACTTGCGGTTGACTGGAATAGTCGTGCCGGTGGCAGTGGCAATCAGCTTACCGTCCTGGTTGGTCACCGTCATCTGGGAAACGCCAACCCGTCGTCCGCTGCGCACTACCCGGCACTCGGCAGTAAGCTCATCGTCAGCCCCGGCTCCGTTGATATAATGGATGTTGAACTGAGTAGCTACACTGGGATAGGACAGACTGTTGGAGGCGTAGGCAAACGCCTGGTCGGCAATCGCGCTGATAACACCGCCGAAAACGAAGCCATTGAAGTTCTGATACTCCGGTTTAAGCTTCATGCTTACCCGGGAGTAGCCCGGTGTCAGTTCCACCAGCTTCATGCCCAGGAAGGAGGCAATCGGTTCATTCTGCTCAAGACGTTTTAGCTCAGCAACGCTGTCTGATGTATCTCTATCCGGTGTCGGCACACTCGATTCTCCTCCAGGCGCTAGCACAGTTTGTGCTTCCGGGCAACCTTGCGAAAGCCGTCCAGCGAGCCTTCCAGCGTCCGGTCATCAACACAATAGGATATCCGTATATGGCCCGGCCCGCCGAAACCTCTGCCCGGTACCGTAAGTACCATCAGTTCTTGAAGTTCCTTCACGAAAGCAACGTCGTCTTCCACCGGGGTCTCTGGGAACAGGTAGAAGGCCCCCTGCGGCTTAGCCATGGAGTAACCCATCTCAACCAGGTTCCCATAGAGGAAATCACGCTTCCGCTGATAGTCCGCGACAGAGACGGTCACCCCTTGAAGATGGGGCAACAGGTGTTGTACCAGGGCCGGGGCATTGACAAACCCCAGCGTCCTGGTGCAGAAGACCATCCCGTTGATAAGGTCGTCACGATGGGCGCAGTCAGGATGCACGGCGATGTAGCCGACGCGCTCTCCGGGTAATGCCAGGTCTTTGGAGTGGGATGTCACGCTGATAGTATTCGGGTGATACTGGAGCGGAAACGGGAACTGGATGCCGTCGTAGACCAGCTTCCGATAGGCTTCGTCACTCAGGATGTAGATTGCTGTGTCGAACTCGGCCTCTTTCCTGCGGATAATCTCACCAATATCCCTCAGGAAGTCCTCGCCGTAAACGACTCCCGCAGGGTTATTGGGGGAGTTGATGATTATGGCCTTCGTCCTCGGCCCCACCGCCTCTTCGAGGACATCAAGCCTGGGTAGGAACTGCTCATCGGTAGGCAGAACCCTGGGCACCCCGCTGAAGTTCGCGATGTAGTTGAGGTATTCCAGAAAATAGGGGCTGAACACTATCACTTCGTCGCCGGGGTTAAGTATCGTCCGGAGAAAGACATTGCAGCCCCCGGCAGCGCCACAGCTCATAATGATATCGTCAGCACCAAACCTGACCCCCGTCTCCAGGGAAAACTGCCCCGCCACCGCCGTCCTGGTCTCCGGGTAGCCGGCATTGGGCATGTAACGATGCATCCCCGGCACAGGGTTTTGCGCCAACTTAAGAAGTTGGCGGTGAAGTTCGGGAGGCGGTTCCACCACCGGGTTGCCGATGGAGAGGTCAAAGACATTCTCCGCGCCATAGCGCTCCCTGAGAATGGCCCCTTCCTCGAACATCCGCCGAATCCACGAACCCTCGGCCATGCTCTGGCGGATATTCTCAGACATGAACATCATGGATTTCCTTTCTGCCCAGTTCGAAGGCATCGAGGTTTATCTGGAGCAGCCGTGATGGCAGCCGCTGCGAGAGACTCTCCTTCCAGGCGTCCACCTCGAAAGGAGCGAAGTGCGAGAAGCAGCCCAGCATAAAGATATTGAGAGTCCTGGCGTTACCCAGCGCGGTGACACGAGTGGTCCCTTCCACGAAGTAGACCTGGTCGGTGCGCTGGCTCAGGATGTCGTGGATATTCTCATCATCGGGGTATTTTTCAACCCCCAGGTTGACGGCAAGCGGCGGGAGCATGTGGTTGTTGATGATGACCACGGCGCCGGGTCGAAGGTAGTTGCACCATCTGGCAGCTTCCAACTTCTCAAACGCGAGCATGATATCAACCTCTCCCTGCTTTATCAGGGGTGAATACACGCGGCGGGCGATACGTACATGACTGATAACGCTGCCGTTCCGCTGTGCCATGCCCAGCGTATCCGTCTTCTTGACATCGTACCCGGCGGCCAGCGCCGTCTCACTGATAATATCACTCGCCAGGATATTCCCCTGGCCACCGACCCCGGTCACAAACAGGTCCAGCACGTTCACTCCGTTTCTCCGGTCACAGTCCCCGTCTGCGGGGCAGTCCCCGTCTGCGGGGCTATAGCCTTCTGTGGGCATACCTGCTGGCAGATAGTGCAAATATCACCGACACACAGGGTGGCATCAATGTATACCTTGTCGTCTGCGGTCTGGATGGCCGGACAGCCAATCAGGAGACACACATCACAACGATTGCACTTCTCGGCATCGACCACCCTGGGTTCACCGCGCCGCGGTGCCCCCACAGCGCAGGCACCACGTACGATAATGACGGCAAGCTCCGGACTGGCCAGAGCACTCCTGGCTGCGGCCCGCAGATCCTTCATGTCAAAGGCATTAACCACCTGAACATCACTGACGCCCACGCCACGCACCACATTCTCCAGTTCCACTTTAGCGGTCGTCTTACCCTGCGCGGAAACGCCGGTACCGGGATGTTCCTGGTGCCCCGTCATCGCCGTGGTCCCGTTGTCCAGGATAACCACGGTAATCTTGCCTTCGTTATAAACGGCGTCCACCAGCGGCGTAATACCGGAATGCAGGAAGGTGGAGTCGCCAATGACGGCCACTATATTGGTATCGATTCCGGCCTTCTCCATGCCCAGTGCCTGCCCGATGCTGGCACCCATGCAGGCCGTGGTATCCATAGCATTAAGCGGTGGGTAGGTCGCCAGCGTGTAGCATCCGATGTCGCCGGTGATAATCAGGTTGGACTTCTTGGCAGGTTTATCCCCCGAACCGGGCGGCTTCAGCCGCTGCCCCATGCTGGCGAGTACGAAAAACATGCCGGTATGCGGACAGCCGGGGCAGAGAAGCGGAGGCCTTTTCGGAAGGTCGGCGACTGCCGTTATCTCGGTTGGTACGGAGGCTTCGGTAAGAATCCCGGCATCGACGGCACCCCTGGCAACTACGTCCGAACTCAACTCTCCCACCAGTGGAATGAAGTCCTTTCCACTGACTTCCACGCCCATTGAGCGGATGTTCTCCTCCAGGAACGGGTCAAGCTCTTCGATAACAACCAGTCGGTCCACCTGTGCAGCAAAGCGGCGTATCAACTCCCGAGGCAGAGGATGCGTTATGCCCAGCTTGAGAAAGGAGGCGGCGGGGAAGACTTCGCGGGCATATTGGTAGGCGACCCCGCTGGTGATAACACCGAGGTTACGTTCACCCGACTCTACCCGGTTCAGGGGAGAGGTCTCGGCAAACCCGGCCAGCTTGACTATGCGCTCCTCGACCAGCGGATGACGGAAGCGAGCATTAACCGGTAGCATTACGTACTTGGAGACATTGCGCGGAAAACCCACCTCACCTGTCGGTACCGGTCTACTCCGGCTAAGGTCCACCACGGACTTGGAGTGAGAGATGCGGGTGGTGGTGCGTACCATCACGAGGGTATCGAACTGTTCGCTGATATCGAAAGCGATGGCCATCATGTCATAGGCTTCCTGGCTATCGCTCGGTTCGAGCACGGGCACCTTGGCCAGCCTGGCGTAGTGGCGGTTGTCCTGTTCACTCTGGGAACTGTGCGTCCCCGGGTCATCGGCGCAAATGAGGACCAGCCCGCCACTGACCCCGGTAATGGAAGCCGCCATGAAGGGGTCGGCAGCTACGTTAAGGCCGACGTGCTTCATGGATACTACCGAACGGACACCTGCGTAGCACGCTCCGAGGGCCACCTCCATGGCGACCTTCTCATTGGTTGACCACTCGGCGTAAATATCGTCAAAGCGGGCAATGGACTCAAGTATTTCAGTGCTGGGGGTTCCCGGATAGGCAGTGGCTACTCGGGCACCGGCATGGTAGGCTCCCCAGGCAAGGGCTTCATTTCCAGAGAGCAGTCTCTTCATTTTCAGGATATTATACCACAACCAGCCCGCAGGTCACACGAGACAACCTGAAGGGTTCTACACTAAGCTGGGGTGCTCTGCTTTGTCCATGCTCCCTTCTTTAAATAAGGCAGTAGCGTAGAGGATACGCAATGGATTTGCTGGTCGCAGTTGATTCAAGCGGTATGTCTTCCATTCGGAGGTTGTTCTATCTCTTTAAGAAAAACCCAACCAAGCAGAAGACTGGGACGCTCAGGAAGAACACTCCAAATAGTAGATTAGTATTGGAATTCAATGGCTCTGCAACAACTACTGTAATTACTGCTCCAAAGATGCTGCCGAGAATACCAAGCAGTAAAGAGCCTTGTTGGTGGAGAATCTTTCTAATTGAGATAATACCAACTATTATTCCAGTAGGGTAACCTACTAATATCCCACCAAGAGCGAGACCAAGTGCTCCGAATCCAAATGAGTCACCTCCCAGGACTTTGCCACCTATAAGAGCACCTACTAACCCAAATACGATACCGATAATTCCCAAACCGATAGTCATAAGAAGAAACTTGAATATTCTCCCCGCTACGAATGATGATTGCTGAGACATACTTTTATCCTAAAGCTCCTGTTTCTCGCTATCTTGACTATTATACCCTATGAAACGATATGCTACCTTACATAGCTTCAAAATATCCGCCAACCTCACTGACCTGGTACAGATTTTATGCGGGGTGCTCCCCTTGCTCTATCGTCCACCCTCCCCTCTTCAAATGAGGCAGTAGTGTAGAGGACAATTTACAATTCATGTTTTGTGCGGTCAAAGAGATATTCAGGTTCTACCCTTGATTGACATTTCCGTAGGTCAGAACTACCATTATGCTTATCAAACAGGATTTTTCGTTATAGAGGGTTTCGTTTGTAAGGAGGAACAATAATGAAACACAAAATCATGCTAATACCTATGATACTAGTCGCCCTGCTAGCACTATCATCATGCATTGTCACGTCAAGTTTAACCAATGTAGAGATTTCGTGTGACGAATTTGCTGAGAATCCTCATAGCATGAGGAACGAATTTCAGGTAGAGATTGGCGATAAAATTACAGTGAAGCTATGCTCAAACCCAACGACAGGTTTTCAATGGGATTATGAAACGACCATAGAAAATGTGTTAAAAGAAGAAGACCATGACTTTGAAGAGCCTAAAGATAAGGGTCTTGTAGGAGCCGCTGGTATAGAAGTTTGGACTTTTGAAGCGGTTGAAAAGGGGACAACTGAAGTGCGAATGGAATACAGCCAGCCGTGGGGAGGTGGCTTGAAGGCAGAATGGACGTACACTGTGACGGTCACGGTTGATCAGGGTTAATCAATAGAAGAATGTCACTCTACTGTGGTGCGGGTTTTCGCTTGTCCACCCCCTCTTCAAATGAGGCAGTAGTATAAAGGATACCCTACGAAGCAACCCCCTGATTCAAGGAATAGAAATATTCTATACTTGTGTATTAACGTGTTCATATAATACTGTCAAAGTAGCTCATCCGGAATGGTTTGCATTCTTTCTAACTGGCAAAGGAGGACTTGCGACAGTGGATTCTGGTTATATGAAAGGATGGTTATTGTGACTGGCTGCAGGTATGGGTATTGGCATATCTATTGAATCCATCTGTCTATTCTTGATTGCGACTCCATTTCCTACCTCCTTATTATCTAAGCAGGGATGTGTCATGCCTGGAGGGCCGACCAAGTAGGGATATCTGTGCTGATGTGGTTGCCGGGAGGGGGGAAGTATCCTCGAAGCAATTCGAGGGCTTCCTGCGGATTTCGGTCAAATCGGCCACCCCCTGGTGTCTTGGGGATGGTGGAACAGCGCCGAGTTAAAAGTCAGTTTAGCTCAACTTAACGTCATCTGCTAGGTCAGGTTGAACAAACCGATGAATTGTGTGATGAGGCTGTATTCTGCCGCAAAATGCAGCCTGCCCAAGAAGCGTTGAACAGTAGACAGCCGGTGTGGGTCAGACGGGTAGCCTGTTCTGTGCCATTTCTCCGGTTGCTTCCAGCACCTTCTCTGCTTCAACCACAATCCGCTCAACCAACTCCTGACAACCAGGTATATCAGTTATGCCACCGATAACCTGACCTATGTCAAAAGTACCAGCCGATTCATCGCCGTCGAATAACACTTTCTCTACTCTGGCGGTACTGGCCGCATAGCGGAGTTGCTGCCACATACTCACTCCCCCCTCACCCTTTCTGGAGCTCAGGCCACTACGAATGAGTTCCCACCACGAAATGCCCAGTAGTCGCTTCGTTTCAACGGCACCTGTGATAGACCCCACTACTGGGAACCTCTTCTTCATGGCATCTTCAGCCTGTTTGTTCCGATACACCCTGGCATTGACCGCCGGGTCGCCAACATCCATATATACCGTATCTTGCTCGGTGGACTGCAGAATCTTCTGTTTCCAATGTTCGCTTAGAGGACATTCCTGGGTTACGGCAAACCTGGTACCCATCGTCACTCCCGAAGCTCCCAGGGCTAGGGCTGCTGCCAATCCTCTACCATCGTAGAAACCACCGGCCGCAATGACAGGGACCTTGACAGTACTGGCAACCATGGGTATCAGTACCATTGAGGTAGCGAAGCCCCCATGTGCCGCCGCTTCGTGACCGGTAATGTTGACGATGTCAACTCCGAGTTGCTCAGCTCGGGCTGCATGTCTCACCAGGGCCACGGTGGCCATGACTTTGCCGCCGTAGTTGTGGACTGCTTCGACCAGAGGGACAATATCGGGGGGTCTTCCCAACGTGTAATTGACGACAGGAACCTTCTCTTCTATAACGACTGCTAGGTTCGCCTTAGCCGTGGGAGACAGGAGTATTTGGTTAATCGCAAAGGGCTTGCCATCAGTGATATCCCTAATTGCCCTGATATCACTTCGCAGACTCTCTGGCGTGTGGCTGGAGATAGCCAGGTTGCCCAAACCGCCAGCATTGCTGACAGCCGAGACAATCTTTGGCTGAGTAAGCCAGTTCATTCCAGCTAGCATGATGGGGTGCCTTATCCCAAGTAGCTCTGTCATCCTGGTTTTCATTAGCAGCCTCCGCTTTCCATGAAATTACCTGTACTCCTGATCGACCAACCGTCACTTGGTTCGAGGTCAATCATCTCGGCTTGTGATGAGTGAATGCTGGTAAGCTGTTGCCAATGATATAAGCATTGCAGATGATTGTCAACCTCGCTGAGCCGAGGCCACACCGTAGCCAGGGTCAGACAACAGAGCCAAACTTAAGCACCTGATACGTCGGCTCAGGTGGTGATGACTATCACTACCACAGAATGGAACCATTCTCAAGGCACACATTATGGCTTTCTGTGCAATGGCCATTCCACCGGCGTACCGCGCTTCCTGGTGTTCCATTGCGCCTGGGCACGCCGGATTCCTTGACACTCGGCAGTTCATAGACCCTTTTGACCTGCACGGCTTTCTTGATGCACAAGACGGCTTCAAACTGAGAGTTGATAGGAAGGGTAACCCCCTGTTGAGACACTTCGGTCAAATATATGATAGGTCACGATCAATCCCATATGATCACACGACCCATGTTGTCAGAATGTTACCTATAACGGATAGGGCTACGCCCACCAGGACGTCTTGCGACTGGGGGTCTTCTCCACAGTAGCATTATCCTTGTTTGCGGTTTGGTGGTGAAACCGTTCTTGGACAAGAGCGCTATCCCATGCTGACTACTGCCGGCCCATTTCCGTTTGAGTTTCGGCTTCTCGGTATTCCTGCTCAGATTCCCTCGGGATTCTTCTTGGCACATCGAAGACCACCTTGTCGATCTTGCCGGTAAATGGAAACTCCCCATCATAGTCCTCTGTGACAGGGGAAAGGGCATCCCGTCCGATATCCATGCCGGCCGCCGAGATGATCCGCAGTACCCTGGGGAAGGATACGGTTCCGGAATCCTCTCCGTTGATGAGCACCGTAGCCCGGCCCTCCTGGTCGATTCGCTCAAAGCGGACGCCCAGGATAGATTTACCCACGGGCACACCTGCCTCGGATGTCACCCGATAGTGAGTGGAAAAGAGGTTGTAATCAAAGATCAGCCGGTTATCCTTGATATAGACGCTCAATCCGCTGGTGTTTGTCCCTCTGGCGACCAGTACACCTTCGGTCTTGTCATCGGGTCGATCAACGTCAACCGTGAGGGTCCAGGAGCGGTTTCCGATTACCGGAGAGGTCTCGGTTGTCATATGGGATACCGGAGGATAGTAGACATACCGCCTGCGTGCAGAAGGGGTGTGCTGCCTTCTGGCGGTTGTGAAAAGCTGGTTGAGCCGATCATCTAGGGGGAGAACGCCATACTTACCGGCCTCGGTCCACCACCGTTCGATCATCGCTCTCAGTTTTTCAGGATGCGATTGAGCGAGATTGTGACATTCCGAGAAGTCCTCTTCGAGATCATAAAGCTCCCACTCGTCCCTTTCGAAGTCCGTGCCGGGCTCATGATAGGCTACCGCTTTCCAGCCATCGCAGTAGAGACCCCGGTTACCGGCCATCTCGAAATACTGGACGTGCTTGTGACTCGGTTCGGCGGCATTTTCCGGCTTAAAGGTGTATGTCATGCTCACGCCTTCGATTGGCTTTTGGGGGATGTCGTGGTAAACCTCGGGTGCTTCCATACCAAGGACGTCCAACACGGTAGGAACGATATCGATAACATGATGAAACTGTCTGCGGATGCTATCTTGCTCCTTGATCCCCTTGGGCCAATGGACAATGAGTGGGTCCCTGATGCCACCACCATGGGTGAAGCGCTTATAGCGCTTAAGGGGCGTATTCCCTGCTTGAGCCCACCCCATGGGGTAGTTGTTGTTGCTCTTCGGTCCGCCGATTTCATCGATACGGGCAAAGCTGTCCTTGAAGCTCTCCGGGATGAGATTGAAACCCTTCATGGTGTCCATCACACCGATCGGCCCACCCTCCATGCTTGCGCCGTTGTCTGCAAGCAGAAAGATCAGGGTATTATCGAGTTCTCCGATATCACCGAGGAAATCGATAAACCGACCCACATGATGGTCTGTGTGGTCCAGCATCCCTGCAAACGCCTCCTGGTAGCGTACAAAGAGTCGCTTTTCATCATCGCTCAGGTCATCCCAGGGACGTACCCCTTCATTGGGTGGCGCCAGATCCGTGTTCTCAGGCACTATGCCAGACGCTTTCTGGCGCTGGAGGTATTCCTCCCGCATCGCGTCCCAGCCCCGGTCAAATCGACCCTTATACTTCTCTATATACTCTTTGGGCGCATGATGTGGTGCGTGGGTGGAGCCGAAACACATGTATAAGAAAAAGGGCTTCTCCGGTACAGTTGATTTTTGGTCTCCAACAAACCGTATTGACATATCCACGATGTCTTCGGTCAGATGATATCCTTCGTCGGGCCTTCGTGGCGGATCCACGGGATGGTTGTCACAAAAAAGCTCAGGGTAGAACTGGTGGGTCTCGCCCTGCAGGAATCCATAGTAGCGATCAAATCCCCTCTGCAGAGGCCAGTTGTCGAAGGGACCCGCTACGGACGTTTCGTCCATGGGTGTGAGATGCCACTTTCCTGTAGCGAAGGTACTGTATCCCTTGGCGCGGAGGATTTCCGCTATGGTAGCAGCGCTGGAGTCGATGCGTCCACGACAGTTGGGAAATCCCGTATTCCAGTTCGACAGCCCCCGCATCCCCACTGAATGATGGTTCCGACCGGTAAGGAGACAGGCACGGGTGGGGGAGCAGAGCGCGGTGGTATGGAAATTACTGTAACGGATCCCACCGGTGGCTAGTCTGTCAAAGTTCGGTGTATCGATGTTGGAGCCGTAGCAACCAAAGTGAGCGAAACCCGTATCGTCGAGAAGGATAAAGACAACGTTGGGGCTTCCTTCCGGGGGAGTAGGAGGATCTGTCCACTCAGGTACCGATTCACTTAATGTGCGACCGACGACACCACCGAAGTTGATATCGCTTGATGACATGATCATCTCCTTTCAGCTGGGATTTCCTATTTCAACTGACGATGAGGAGCCATGCTCCTCATCGTCAGTGGCAGCCCAGTGTCACGGGAACTGCTGAAGAACACGCCGTACGGCCTGGCAAGTCGAACGCCCCGTGCTGAATTGTTGCCCACAGTCTAAGGGTAGACTGAAAGGATGTCAAGCTGTGCGAGGTCTTACTGTAGATGTAGAAAGTTGCCACATGGCGAAACAAACAAAGGAACGATTCCCGGATTGCACAAAATGAACTTTTGTGTCCTAAGGGTGGTCATTCGTCTGGTACTAGCGAATGGCCGGTCAACATCAACAGGCTCCTCGGGTGGCATCGACACGAGCATTATTACCGCCGTGGCCGCGGCAGCCTCCGTGCCAGAGATTACCGAGTCTCGATCTAAGGTGAGTGCACTCAGTCTATACGACGGACCCCACTACATGGTGAGTCCTGGCGTCCACGTGGAACGCCTTTGACTGGGGATCGACGTAGTAGAGCCAGATTGTCTTGCCTACCACGCGTTGTGGTCTCCCACTTAGCTTGAAACCCGAACCGAAGGACCCAGGCTTGATGGATTTCCATCTGGACGGGTCACTCTCATATTTCACAACGACAACCCCCAAGAATTGCCCGGGAAGCGGCCCTTTTCTTTTCTCGCTTCGCGCGCAGTAATTGCGAGCCGCCTGCAGGGCGCTCCGCTCGTTGTCGTATAGGTCCAAGACATGGTCCTTCGCGGCGCCCTCGTTGGGCTGGCCCAGATTTGGGTGAGTGACGATCCGAGTTCCATCGAAGCGTTTGACCAGCCTCAACTGGAAATGCATGTTTGGCGGCAATGTCTTTGCCATTCGGTCCGCCTGGTAGGTGCCTTACCCGTATTGGCAGCCTTCTCTAACCTGTTTCGGAGCTTCTTACCGGAACACGCCCAACCGGGTGTATCTTTGCCACAAAACAGACATTATTCCATATGACCCAACTGGATCAAGAAGACAAATCGTTGTGTAATCATAACACAAAGCAAAGCAGCCTAGAACATACAAAACGCCCGAAAGTGCAACTGCTGTATTCATATCCACGATTTGTTATGCACGGATAATACCTACCGAGAAGGCTCGTCGCATTACTTCCTCTGCCGTTTGTTGTGCTGTCATGCCTTGGGTATCTATCCAAAGCCCGATACCGGATAACTCCCCAAGCATCTCTTCATATAGGTCGATGCAGGATTCAGCTACTGTTTTCTCAATGCGTAAACCGTCACGTTTCAAGGAAACTTCCAGTGGTGGAGCAAGAACAATCATAGCAACAGGGCTTACTGTAATCTTCGATACAAGGTTGTTTAGCCGCTTTGTGTTCGACATGCAATTATCGATTACGGGAAAGAAACCAGCTTGAAAGAAGCTGTTTGCAAGAAGAGCCATGTTCCTCTCCCTGAGTCGTAATTGACGCTCAACTTCTTCTTTATCCTTGGATTCTCCGGGTGGATGAACTCTGCCGGCCACAATAAGATTGTGAATCTCATCACCATTAATGTGAGCACCTCTCGAACAATTTGTGGCAATCAGTTGGGCAACAGTCGTCTTACCGGAACCGGGGAAACCATTAAGAAGCAGGACGCCTGGGGGCTTATATTCTGCGTTCATGTTCATACGATTATCAAAGTCTCTTGAGTAAGGAGAGAAATCATTATACATAAGTCAAAAGAGGCAGTCAAACCTGATAAAGGTATAATGCCAAAGGACACATTTCGCTACATTGTTGGATACGAGGCCCTTGCCGCAGGACCGCTTATCGCCAGTTCCGAGAATCGTTCCATTGTCTGATTTGGTGTCCTACCTTCGAGCGGCAAGATTCCTACTTATCTCCAACTCGTTCCTAACCGGTTTCTTACGCGAATAGTGTAGAGTCCTGACAGAAGAGGACAGATCCGGTATGGGCTGAACAGCACAGAAGGAGCTGTCCTCTTCTACAAGGTCCGGGTGGCAGAACCCTGAGTAACCCACTCAGGAGAGGAGTTCCATTCTCAGCCGCTACTCCTGCTGAAGAGAATGACCTCCAAGCCATGCCATAGTGGCTGCACGGGCAGGGGGCTGGACACTCAAGCCTGAATTGACAAGGGCAGTGTTGTGGACTATAGTGCGCGTATCCGTGTACAGCTAGAACATACGCCTACCCGACCTCAGTACAGCGGCAGGATCCCCCTGAAGGAGCTGGGTGGTGGAAGATGCAAGGGCACCAGAATCGTCAAGTGAAGCGAGGTCCGTACCGCGGAGCAGCCTGGCGAACAACCACCGGGCCGCGCAGACGTGTTGTCGCGACGGCCGTGGAGATAGTGATGCGAATCGACCTTGAACCGAAAGCGCGTGCCTTCGCCGTAACTCTTCGGCCCGTTGTCGAAGCCGATGCGGAGTTCCTGTTTTCCCTGTACGCCAGTACACGCGCTGATGAAATGGCCTTGGTGGACTGGGATGCAGCCCAGAAGGATGCCTTTCTGAGAATGCAGTTCACTGCCCAGACAGCCCACTACGCGAGGTTCTTCCCCCGGGCCGTGCACGAGGTCTTGCTGCTCGATGACCGTCCAATCGGCCGGGTCTACGTCGACACGAATGACGAGGAGATTCGACTGCTTGACATTACCCTGCGGCCTGAACACCGCAACCTTGGCACCGGGACCGCGCTGATGCGGGACCTGATGGACCAGGCCGAGCTGGAGAGAAAACCCATTCGGTTCTACGTATGGGAATCCAATCTCGCAGCCCAGCGGTGGTACAGGCGGCTGGGCTGCCTTGTCACTGACAAACGAGATATCTATATCGCGATGGAGTGGCACCCGCCGCGGATCAGCGAAGGGAGGGAACTAACATGACCGGATCATATGATACGCCTGAGCGTGAGAGGAGTTCGGCCGGCCTGTCACGCCGGAAGTTTCTGAAGTACGCGGGGGGTATTGCCGGGATTGGCGTGCTGGGCATAACCTCTGGATTTGGACTGTCCGGGATGGTCAAAGACCCCAAGCCAGCCGATGTGTCAGGTCGTCTCCAGAAACTCACCTTCGGCAGGCTCCTGGGCGAGGCTTTTGGGTTCCGTAAGGACGCCTTCGATGTCGTTGATCTCGAGCTGGTCGAAGCAGCCGATGCCGGGTCTACGAACATCGACCCGACTGCCGAGTGCTTCTCCCTGCTGTTCAAGGGGCCACGTGCTTCCCCACTCCAGCAGGGCACTTACCTGGTCCAGAACGAGGCAATTGGCGAGTTCCACCTGTTCATTGTCCCCGTCTATCCGGACAGGGACGCCCTGAAGTACGAGGCGGTCTTCAATCGAGTATGACGATTGCTCAATTATTGGCGTTTAGTCATTACAGCGGAGGATAGACCACTATGGAGCCGTTTATTGGAGAGATAAGGATGTTTGCCGGCAACTTCGCCCCCAGGGGATACGCCCTCTGCGATGGGCAACTGCTGACAATTTCTCAGAACGACGCCCTGTTTTCCCTGCTGGGAACAACCTACGGGGGCGATGGCCGGACCACGTTCGGCCTGCCGGACCTGCGCGGGCGACTCCCCGTTCATGCCGGCACCGGTCCCGGATTGACGCAGAGGAGATGGGGCGATAAGGCTGGTGCTGAGAACGTCACGGTCACCGTGGGCCAGCTGCCCGTCCATACGCACACGCCTCAGGCGACAAACATCCCGGGATCCGGCAGTGATCCCGCCGGCGCAGTCCCTGCCGGGGCAACCGGTGGCAGCTACTACACGGCCGAGGAGCCCACCCAGGAAATGAACGCCGGCGCCGTTTCCAGTGCGGGCGGCGGCCAGCAGCACACGAACGTGATGCCCTTCCTCTGTGTCAACTTCATCATTGCCCTGATGGGCATTTACCCGTCCCAGAACTAATGCACGAGGAGACGACTAAGGAGAAAACCAATGAGCGAACCTTTTATCGCCGAAATCAAGATAGTCGGCTTAAACTTCCCACCGCGGGGTTGGGCCTTATGCGACGGTCAGCTGCTGCCCATTTCCCAGAACACCGCCCTCTTCTCCCTGGTCGGCATCATCTACGGCGGTGACGGACGCACTACCTTTGGCTTGCCCAATCTGCAGGGCCGCGCGCCGATGCACCCCGGCACAGGACCGGGGCTCACTTCGCGCAGCCTGGGCCAGCACGCAGGTGTAGAGAATGTGACTCTGACCCAGGGCCAGATACCCAGCCACAACCACAAGGCAATGGGGGCGAGCGCCGAAAACGATCATGAGACCCCTGAGGACAATAGCTGGGGCGTCAATGAGCTGGGCGACCAGTACCGCGATTCGTCGAACACCACAATGGATGCCAATATGCTCAAGCCGGTGGGCAGCAGCCAGCCGCACAACAACATGCAGCCCTGGCTGGGGCTGAACTTCGTCATTGCCCTGATGGGCATTTTCCCGTCCCGGAACTGATGCACAAGGAGACGACCGATGAGTATACCGTTCTTGGGTGAAATCACGATTTTCGGCTTCAACTTCCCGCCGCGAGGATGGGCCTCCTGCGATGGTCAGATACTGCCCATCAACCAGAACCAGGCCCTCTTCTTTCTGCTGGGAACCACCTATGGCGGGGACGGACGTACCACCTTTGCCTTGCCCGATCTCCGCGGTCGCGTGCCGGTCCATCCCGGCGACCATGGTGTTACCTGGGAGGGGACCAAGGGAGGCGGGGAGACGCAGGCCCTGAACACAACCGACGTGCCGGCACACACGCACCAGCTCAGCGCCTCCAATCTCGTTCCCAACCGCGAATCTCCCGGGGGGAACTACCTGGCGGCTTCAGCGCTGAATCCCTATACCCCCGCCAGCCCGGACAAAGAGATGAAACCCGGTTCCATATCAGGCACAGGAAACGGACAAGGACACGAGAACATGCAGCCCTTTCTCGTGCTCAATTTCTGCATTGCATTGCAGGGCGTGTTCCCGTCCCAGAACTAGGTGGGCCCACGAAGTGATGCGGTGAAAACGCGGCGGAATATGGTCATTATGGAGAAACTGACAGGCGCCGATTTCCGGCTCCATCTGAATCAGACGTTTCGGATTCATAAGGAGTCTTCCGAGCCTCTTGAATCCGAGTTGATAGAGGTCTCCGAGGTGGGTCCGGATTCCAGAGAAGGGGAAGCGGCTGCGCGGCGGTCATTCTCTATTCTCTTGCGCGGACCGGCCGAGCCGGTGCTGCCGCAGGCCATCTATCGCATCGAGCACGCCGAGATGGGGGCCCTGGACCTCTTCCTGGTCCCGATCGGCCCGGATAATCAAGGAATGCGCTACGAGGCAGTGTTTAATTAGAACCAGGCATCCTGTGTAGTCCTGTGAGGGGAGTCTATCGTGAAGAGAGCAAGCCGAACCAGAAACAGAGTCCTTAGAATCGGCACTGCGGTGGCCGTGGCCGTCGCCCTGGTGATGACGACCGCTCCGGCAGCCACCGCGGTCACCGGCGCCAACGGCCAGCGTCTCAGCGACATGGGCGGCCTGGGGACGGCCGGTATTCACGTCGCCGACAACCCGGCGGTGGCCTTTAACAGCAACGATAGTGAGTACCTGGTGGTCTGGGAAGGGACCGAGAACGACTCCGCCGTCGAGCAGACGAGGATCTATGGCCAGCGCGTTGACGCCGGGACCGGAGCCGAGATCGGGAGCAACGACTTCCTGATTGCGGCAGCGCCCGGGGATGCCCACCAAGCCCGGGATGCCTTTGCTCCGGCGGTGGCCTACAACTCCAGCGACAATGAGTACCTGGTGATCTTCGTCGGTCAGCCGAATGCGGCGGGCACGGAGTCCGAGGTCTACGGCCAGCGGGTATCGGCCACGGGCACACTGTCTGGAGCTACTTTCCAGATCAGCGACTGCGGAGCGCCCGGCGACACCTCGGCGGATGTCGGGGCGACGTTCGGCTACCCCCTTGACCTGGCTTACAACGCCACCGACAACCAGTACCTGGTCGTCTGGCGTTGTGACGACGTCGGTGACAACGGCATCATCAACGGTGAGTTCGAGATCATCGGGCAGATCGTCAACGCTGACGGCAGCTTGGTACTCGTTGATGATGTCCAGATCAGTCAAGTAGGAGGGGCGAACGGCGCGAATACGCAGTACGACGCCGAATCGCCGGCCGTGGCCTGGAACAGCACCAACAACGAGTACCTGGTCACCTGGGGGGCCGATAACGCAACCCTGGGTGACGATGACCGGGACGGTGACCGGGAGATATTCGGCCAGCGGCTGTCAAGTGCTGGGGCACAGCTCGGGACCAACGACTTCCAGATCAGCACGACCTCGCATGGCGGCCCGGACTCGGCCGTCTCAGATGTCGTCCATAACCCGGACCTCAACGAATACCTCGTCGTCTGGTCCGGCGATATCAATACCGACAATGAGATGGATATCTTCGGGCAGTTTATTGACGGCGTCAGCGGCGTCTTGAGCGGCGGTCACATCGACATAGGCCAGAACGGCACGGCCACCGACCCCGCCAACGAGCCGGAAGTGGTCTACAACAGCCTTGAGGAAGAGTACGTCGTAGTCTGGCAGGCGGCACAGGCCGCTGGTGAGAACGAGGTCTTTGGCCAGCGAATCTCTGCCGCCGGCATCGAACAGGTGCCGGACGATTTCCGCATCTCCGACCTGGGGCCGGAGGGCAACGCCTCCTATGACGCAAACGAGAGCACCGGCCTGGCCTATGCCAGCAGTCCGCTCAACAGCTACTACGTCGTCTGGGGCGGTCAGGACGACCAGGATGGCCAGGTGCTCGGCGAGAACGAGATATTCGGCCAGGCAATTGGGCTTGGGCCGACGGCGGCACTCACCGGTGATGAGACTTTGGGTGAGGGCGAGACCGGCAACTACGATGCCAGCGGTTCTACCTGGAGCCTGGATGCCATCGTGAGCTATGAATGGGATTGGGACTACGACGGCACGACGTTCAATCCATCCGGCGACACGGGTGTAATGCAGACCCATGCTTGGGATGACGATGGGACATACACCGTGGCTGTGAGAGTCACTGATGGTGACGGCAGCACCGACATCGCTACGTTAGTGGTGACCGTCAACGATCTTGGGCTGACGGCGGCACTTACTGGCGATGAGACTTTGGTTGAGGGCCAGACCGGCAGCTACGATGCCAGCGGCTCTACCTCGAGCCCGGATCTCATCGTGAGCTATGAATGGGATTGGGACTACGACGGCACGACGTTCTTTCCATCCGGCGACACCGGTGTAACGCAGACCCATGCCTGGAACGACGATGGGACCCATACTGCGGCTGTGAGAGTCACTGATGATGACGGCAGCACCGACATTGCTACGCTAGTGGTGACCGTCAACGATCTTGGGCCACCGACCGCCCCAGTGGTCGATGTCACCCCTGATGCGCCAGTAACTGGTGATGACCTCCTCTGCTCCATCACTACTGCGAGCACCGACCCCGATGATGACGACATCACCTACTCGTACGCCTGGTACATGAACGCTGTTCACCAGCCAGACTTTGACGGCGAGATCACTGTGCCTGCCGTCAATACGACCAAGGATGAGACCTGGAGGTGCGTAGTTACGCCTTATGACGGCACTAACTATGGGGCCACCGGTGAGGATGAGGTCACTATCGACAATACCCCACCCTCGGTTGATAGTGTCGCCATAGCTCCAGACCCGGCCTACACTGATGATGACCTGACTGCAACTTTGTCAGGCTGGTCTGACCCCGATGGTGACCCTGAGGGTTATCAGTGGCAGTGGCAGAAGTATGATGGTGCCTCCTGGCAGGATATCCCTGGTGCTACCACTGACACCCTAGATAGCTCCAACTGCGTCAAGGATGATCAGATCAAGATCATCTGCACCCCGTTTGACGGCACTGATACCGGTGGCCCTGTCGAGGGTACTATCACCATCTCTAATAGTCCACCGACCGCCCCAGTGGTCGATGTCACCCCTGATGCGCCAGTAACTGGTGATGACCTCCTCTGCTCCATCACTACTGCGAGCACCGACCCCGATGATGACGACATCACCTACTCGTACGCCTGGTATAAGGATGACGTCCTGCAGCCGGGCCTCACTACTGATGCCGTCCCTGCCGCTAGCACGGCAGAGGGAGAGACTTGGAAGTGCGTGGTTACTCCCAACGATGGTACCGATAGCGGCGCGACCGGCGAGGACCAAGCCACTACTGCCTACGTGCCACTACCACCTCCTCCTCCGGAGCTACCCATAGACGAGAACGGCGTGTTCACCGAAACCTACAGCATAGAATCCGATGACGGCAAAGTCGAGTTCACTGTTAATGAAGGTACCACCGGTCTTACTGCAGAAGGTGAACCGCTTTCCGAGATAACCATAGCTGAGATGGCGGACCCACCGGACCCACCAGAAGGCGCCAACGTTATTGGTTTGGCCTACGATCTCGGTCCGGACGGTGCTACCTTCGAGCACCCGGATCCCCCGCCAGCGACGCTTATCTTCCACTATGACCCTGCCGCTGTACCGGAAGGAGTGGATGAGATAGACCTGGTCATCGCTGTATGGGATGCGGACGCTGGTGAGTGGGTTGAGCTAATCTGTACGGTTGACCCCATTAACCATATTATCACCGCAGAATTGTACGGCTTTTCTGCCTTTACCATAATGAGCTTCCCACCTGCGGTGACCACTGACGGTGCTAGCATTGTTGGCACCAATTCAGCCCGGCTAAGCGGTAGCCTGGCTGACATTGGCACGGCTTCTTCGGTGGATGTCTCCTTTGAATGGGGAGAGACACAGGGTGGACCCTATCCCAATGAGACTACTCCGCAGTCAATGAGCTCTACGGGAGACTTGGACTTCGACCTCACTGGTCTCGAACCAGGCACGACCTACTACTTCAGAGCCAAGGCCGTTGGTGCGGGCACTGTCTATGGTGTGGAGATGAACCTTGTCCTGCCTGCTGTTCCGCCGAGCGTTGCCACCAATGACGCTCGTGACATAA
>DATKWT010000041.1 GCA_035529395.1 Dehalococcoidales bacterium
ACCGACCCGGAGGCGCGGCTGGCGAGGAAAGGGGCGGGTAAGGAAGCCAGGTTATGCTTCGCCGGTCATGTACTTATGGAGAATCGTACGGGCCTGGTGGTGGATGTGGTGGTCAGCCGGGCAACGGGGACTGCGGAGCGGGAAACTGCACTTGATATGCTGGAAAAGGTGCCCGGGTCTCAACGGATTACGGTGGGGGCGGACAAGGGCTACGATACACGGAACTTCGTTACGACCTGCCGGGAAATGAACGTCACACCTCATGTGGCCCGGCGAAAGTGGTCGACTGTGGATAAACGCACTACCCGGCATGTCGGATATCAGGTGAGCCAGAGGATACGTAAGCGCATTGAAGAGATCTTTGGCTGGATCAAGACGGTAGGAGGCGGTCGCAAGCTCCGGCACAAAGGGGTAGAGCGCAATCAGCTCTGGGCAGAGTTGGCGACGGCAGCTTACAACCTTATCCGTATGGCTAAACTGTCGGCAGTCGACGCTATTTAAGCGTCATAATTGCCCGCTCAACCGAAAGTGGCTTGAAAAGCGGGCTGGTGTCCAGAGGAAAGGGTGCGAAAATCATCCTAAACCTTCCCAAGGAACATCACCAACGGTAATTTGCCCGTTAAAAACGGCAATCAATCCCTTTTTCAGCACCCTGCTAGAGCTCTATGGCGATACGGTTCCGCTAGAAGGTAAGCATGCTTGGGAGCAAGTTTATGAAGTAGCTAAAAAGAAGCTACACCAATACAAAGAACACGCTCCAAATATTCTGGTTATTGAGAGCAGCAGCTCTAGTATTGAAGATACAGAAATACCTACAGCAATCAATATGATTGACGAGGACGTTCGTTCCGGCAAATCTCCAGTATTGACCAAGCTAAATGGCATTTTGTTGGCGTTAGATTGGTCTAATATCTCTCGACAATAGCGAAAAGTATTCTTTTACCCAACAAGTAAGCCTGCTGTTTCGCTTAGTCGGGAGCTTTCCGGTTTGCTTGATGAGATTCGCCTTGGCTAGCTGGTATTCTATAGCAGATTGATAATCACAGGGGAGTCTAAGAAAGGGCCGACAGGCCCCCTCTTTCTTATCTTCCCCTGAAGAATCAGGGATTCTTCCCAGGACAAAGGGGGTGAGGTTACTTTAATCTTGAGATTGTGCGCCACTGAAGACAGTGGCGTGTCACCTCACTCCTCGCAATGACCGACCAGCAGAAAACCTGTTGTCAAGCAGACGACCGCACATACATATCGTTGACGATTTACACTAATTCGTGTAGAATCTGGCTATGGACAGCCACCAGAAGAGGAAACGCCCGCAATGGACCGGTCACCACATCCGTGCACTGAGGTCCCACATGGGCCTGACACAGCGTGAGCTAGCGGAAACACTCGGTACACGCCAGCAGACGATTAGCGAGTGGGAGAAGGGGATGTACCGGCCTCGTGGCGCCTCATCCATGCTGCTGACCATCGTCGCTGAGCGGGCCCTGTTTGAGTACAGGGCCGAATCCGAAGACAGGGAAAACTGAGAGCACGGCCTATTGTCGTGTCGGACGGCACTAACGCTATTTACCACTCACTGCGTTTACCGCCGGTATTGCACCGGGAGTACGGGCCATGAATGTTGGAGTATGCAGGATTAACCTTCGTTTACCGGAGAACGAGTCTCTCAAAGGCAAGAGACGGATACTGAAATCCATTGTCAGCCGCGTGGGTAATAAATTCAATGTCGCCATCGCCGAGGTCGATAACGGGGATATGTGGCAACTGGCTACCATTGGGATATGCTGTGTTAGTAATGACCGCCGTCATGCCAACGAAGTCATGTCCAGAGTGGTTGACTTCATCATCAACTCCCGCCCCGACGCCGAGATACTCGATTACGAGATAGAGATAATTCCTGTGTCCTGAGTCCAGGGATACGGGACAGGCAATACAGAGACACGATGGATACTTCGGCTTTTCTCCAGAATATTACCGCTCAGCCGGGCTATGACGACCAGATTGCCCATATAGAGCATATTCCGCCTCGGCGAGCGACCCATGGTAAGCTGGAAGAGCCCCTGACTGACAGACTTCGGGACTCCCTGGTGCAACACAGCCTGTGGCCCCTGTACCGCCATCAGGCCGAGGCCGTGAACCATGCCCGTCACGGCGAAAACGTGATGGTGGCCACAGCCAGTGCCAGCGGCAAGACCCTGTGCTACAACATCCCGGTCCTCCAGGCCATGCTTACCGAACCGGATACCCGCTTTCTCTATCTTTTTCCCACCAAGGCCCTGGCGCAGGACCAGTTACGGGCCCTGCGAGAACTGTGCTGCCCAGAGCTATTGACGGGAGACGAGATTGCCACCTTCGACGGCGACACCCCACGGGCGGAGCGGGCGGATATCAGGAAAGACGCCAGGATAGTGCTATCCAACCCGGATATGCTCCACCTGGGCATACTGCCAAACCACCGGCAGTGGTCCCGCATGTTGCGCCACCTGCGGTATGTGGTCGTCGATGAAGCCCACGTTTATCGCGGCGTCTTCGGTTCCCACCTGGCCGGTGTTCTGCGTCGCCTGCGCCGATTGTGCCACGTCTATGGTTCCGACCCACAGTTCATCTGCTCTTCGGCCACCATAGCCAATCCCGGTGAGCACGCCGAGCGGCTGGTGGGACTGCCCTTTGTCGTGGTGTCCAAAGACGGCTCTCCTCACGGAGGAAAGGACTTTGTCTTCTGGAACCCACCGCTTATCGATGTCGCCAGGAGCACCCGGCGCAGTGCCAACACCGAGGCAACCAACCTGTTCACGGGACTTCTCAGTGAAGGCATCCGCACCCTGACCTTCTCCCGCACCCGCCGCCTCACCGAACTCATCTATACATACTCACGAAACAGACTGGCCACGGTGGACCCCGCGCTGGCCGAGCGAATCAAGCCCTACCGCGCCGGTTACCTGCCGAAGGACAGACGGAAGATAGAGCAACAGTTGTTCAGCGGTCAGCTTCTCGGAGTTGTCGCCACCACCGCCCTTGAGCTCGGTATCGACATCGGTGACCTGGAGGCAACCGTGCTCACCGGCTATCCGGGAAGCATTGCCAGCACCTGGCAGCAGGCAGGCAGAAGCGGTCGGGGCAAGGAACGGTCTCTGAGCTTCCTCATCGGACTGGACGACCCCCTTGACCAGTACCTCATGCGCCATCCCGAGTTCTTCTTCAAGCGGAGCTTCGAGAATGCCCTGGTAAACCCGGACAACCCTTACATCGCCCGGGCACACCTGCTATGTGCCGCCTGGGAAATGCCCTTGAGTAAGGACGATGAAGTGTACTTCGGGGAGGCCCTGGAACGGGAGAGGTCTGAGCTCGAAGACCGGGGGGTGCTCAGGGAACGCCGCGGTCGGTGGTACCTTTCGCCGACAATCGCTCACCCGGCGCAGAGCATTAACATCCGCTCCACGTCCCGGGAGAACTACAGCATCATCGATTCCGGGACCGATTCCCTGATGGAAACCGTAGAGGATACCGTCGCTTTTTTCCAGATACACCCCGGGGCCGTCTACCTCCACCAGGGCGAAGCCTACCTCATTACCGCGCTGGACCTGACCAGCCGGACTGCCTGCGCCAGCCGTACGGACGCCGGCTACTACACCCAGAGCAAAGACCTCACCGACCTGCATGTCGTCAGGAACAGACGGGAGAAACGGACCAGGCGGGTATGGGTGCACCTGGGAGACGTTGAGGTTACTACCACAGTGGCCGGCTACAAGAAAATGGCCCAGTTCACCGATGAGGTCATCGGTGAGGAACCGCTGGACCTGCCCCCGCAGCACTTCCCTACGGTGGCGCTCTGGTTTGACATCCCGGACAACGCCATCACTGAGGTTGAGAAGGAAAAGCTGGACCTGGCGGGGGGACTGCACGCCATGGAACATGCTGCCATCGGCATTCTTCCCCTCTTTGCCCTGTGCGACCGCAATGATATCGGCGGCGTATCCACGGTCCTCCATCCGGACACTGGTAAAGCCCAGGTATTTATCTATGACGCCCACCCCGGTGGTATCGGTATTGCCGAGAAGGGTTTTGAACTGATAACGCAACTCTGGGAAACCACCCTGAAGGCAATCATAGAGTGCCCCTGCCTGGAGGGCTGCCCCAGTTGCATTCAGTCACCTAAATGTGGCAATAATAATAAGCCACTGGACAAGAAAGCGGCGCAGGTGCTTCTGGAGGGACTATTGGGTTTCACACGCGCGGGCTAGGTGAAAGGACGAGCGGGATGAACAGTTGATACCGCCAGGCAACTGTCATTCTGAGTGAAGCATAGCGGAGGGCCGCTGCTAGCAGCAGCACAGAATCTAAGTGTCATGGCAGGACGAGATTCTGCGCCACTGAGGACAGTGGCGTGTCGTTCAGAATGACAGTGGGTGGGTCAGAATGATAGTGGGATAGCAAGGGAGTAACAATGATTAACATAGGCATAGACCCGGTAGCCTTCACAATTGGAGCGATAAGCATCCACTGGTACGGGATATTTATTGCCCTGGCAATTGTCTGGTTGGTAGCCTGGATGGCATGGCAATCGAAGCGAGGGGCCAGGATTTCGTACGACACCGTGTTTGCCGCAGCGCTGGTGGGCATTCCTTCGGGCGTAATTATTTCCAGGCTGCTCCACGTGATTGACCTGTGGGACCACTATGTGCAGAACCCGGGGGAGATAATAGGTGCCGGAGGGCTGACTGCCTACGGTGCGGTACTGGGCGCTTCCCTGGGCATCTGGGTCTACTGTAGAATTGCCAAGGTAAAAATCGGCTACTTCTTTGACCTGCTGGCTCCGGCGGTGATAGTGGCCCAGGCAGTAATAGGCCGGATAGGCTGCACTCTGAATGGCTGCTGCTTCGGCGACTCCTGCTCCCTGCCCTGGGCGATTACGTACACCGACCCTACCAGCCTCGGCTTCGGCGTCGGTGCCGTGCACCCCACGCAGGTCTACGAAATTATCTTCGGCCTGATATGTTTTGTGGTGCTGGTGAAGCTGAAGGGCCGGTTCAAGCCAGCCGGCTCGCTTTACCTCATTTACCTCGGACTCTACTCCATGTGGCGTATTGGCATCGATTTCCTGCGTCCCGGGACATCGTTCATTTTTGGTCTCCATCAGGCCCAGGTTATCGGCATCATCGTGCTCCTGATTGTTGTCCCTGTACTGGTGTATCGGACACGCTGGATAAGTACCAAAGAACAGCTAACGCAAGAAGAAGAACAGCTAGCGCAAGAACAGGAGGAATCAAATGGATGACCTTGCTATTCTGACAACTGTTATCTGGGCAGGCTCTTTTGCCGTGGTGGCTGTGGACTCGGTGGCGCGCGGAATCAGCCCCTGGTTCTGGCGTATGGCATCACTGTTCGGCGGCCCGCTGGCACTGGTGGCCTACGGCATTGTTCGAGAACTGGGCGGCAAGCCGGACGCGAAGAGCTGAATCTTCACAAGGCATCTGCTCGCCGATTGGCTTCGATGAGATGAAGGGGGAGCCCTGACATCCATGTGCTCCCCTGGGGAACACGGATGAGGCGGACGGTCATTCTGAGCAACACGCCACTGTCCTCAGTGGCGCAGAGTCTCGCCCTGCCATGACTCTTAGATTCTTCGTCACTGCGTTCCTCAGAATGACATGGGGGGAAAGGAGGCATTAGTGGACCGTCAGATAAAGATAACCATCGGGGGAATAGAGGTAGACGCCTGGCTCAACGAGAGCGATACCGCCGCCGGCGTCCTTGATATCCTTCCTGTCACCGCCACAATCAACCTCTGGGGAGAAGAGATATACTTCTCGATACCCCTCGCGAAGGAAGAGGAAAACGCCCGGGAGATAGTCGACGTGGGGGATATTGCCTACTGGCCGCGCGGACAGGCGATGTGCATCTTCCTGGGCAGGACGCCAATCAGCCAGGGTGACGAACCCAGGGCAATCAGCCCCGTGAATGTGATTGGCGGTATCAGTCCGGAGGGTGTGACAGGGCTACTCGGCGCGGCTAAACAGGGAGACAGAATCACTATACGGAGGTAGCTACGTGAAGGTACTCGAAGCAATCCGGACGAGAAGGAGCATCAGGAGCTACAGGAGCGACCCGGTGCCGGAGGAGTTGATAGCGAAGGTCCTCGAGGCGGGCCAATGGGCAGCCTCGGCAAGCAACGCACAGCCGTGGAGCTTTGTGGTCTTCACGGACCCCGAGGTCAAGCGCCAGGTGACGCGGGGCTTCGCCTACGGCTGGTTTCTGGACGAGGCGCCGGTGGGAATCGTGGTTGCCGTGAACCCGAATGGGTCGACCTGCCCAATCCAGGACGGCTCTCTGGCGGCAGGCAACATGATGCTGGCGGCCCACGCGCTGGGCCTGGGCACCTGCTGGATAAACCCCGGATTCCAGGACGACCGGGTAAAAGAGGCCCTGGAAATCCCCCGTGACTGGCGACTGATATGTGCCCTGTCGCTTGGTTACCCGGCGGAATCCCCCTCCAAGCTGAGGAAAAAACTGAAAGACATCGCCTTCACGGAAAAGTGGGGGAACAGCTTCAACCCGCCGGCTACGCCATAACATACTACTCCACCGGTTATCTACTGGTATTCGGCACACCAGCCGGTGTGGCTGGAGAGGGTCTAGTGTAGTGTCTCGTATATATCTTTACGTATGATGGATGTTGATGTCATTCCAGCGCAGGCTGGAATCCAGGGGGCAAACACGTATCCCGGATCAAGTCTAACAGGGTGATGAAAAAGGGGGAGTCCAGAGGGGCTTCGCCCCTTCTGAGGGACGCCCCCTTATGGCAGGGGTGTCTGGGCGTCATTCTTACAGAATGACGTTAGCAGAATCCGAAACCAGATTCTGCCGGTGTCCCCCAGATATAATCTTTCCCCCCTTCCTGGACAGGAAGGGGAAGGCGGCCCGTCTGGGCCGCACGGGGATTGGTCGAAAGGGTTTTTCATAGGCTTGCTAGAATGACAGGGACTGTAAAGGCATTTGTAAGACACTACACTAGCGGTCACGTCCCTCATTCAACAGTAGCTGTGTCCAGCAGATTGAGACGGAGCGTGGTCTGGCCTCCCCAGTGGTCCATCTCCATGTTATGCACGATGTCCAGAAACGCAGACACTTTCGGCAGCTCTTTGCCCATCCCGAAACCGACCGCGTCCCAGACAATGCCGTCCTGCCTCAGCTTGAGCCGGATGTGGTCACCATTGTTGCCCATGGTACGAGAGTCAACCACCTCAACCCTGCGAGTGAGGAACGTGGGCAGCGGATTACCCTGACCGAAAGGCGCCAGTTGCCGGATTGACTCGTAGGCATCACCGGTGAGTTCCGACAGGGCGACCTCGGCATCGATATCCAGCCTGGGACGCAGATCGACCCCGGCCAATTGCCCGGCCGCCATTTCCAGAAGCCGCTCCCGTAGCTGGGGCAGGCTGCGTGTCGGTATGATGAAGCCGGCGGCCCGAGCATGTCCTCCGAACTGAGAGAAGAGGTCTCCACACCTGTTCAGCGCTTCGATAATGTTGAATTCAGAAATGCTGCGACAGCTACCACTGCTGGTCCTCTTGCCGACACTGACGACCACCGCCGGCCGGTAGAACTCCTCCGAGAGCCTGCCGGCAACCAGCCCGGAGATTCCGGCGGGATAACGCTCATCACTAACCATCAGCAGCGGCAGGACTCCCTGGGTGTACACCTGCTCCCTGGCTTCGGCCACCGCCTTTCTGGTCAGTTGCTGCCGCTCCACGTTCTTCTTCTCCAGCCACGCCGTCAGTTGCTGTGCTCTCTCAGGTGAGTCCGTCATCAGCAGCTCGTAGCTGGGCAGGGCATGTTCCATCCGGCTGGCAGTGTTCAGTCTGGGAGCGATGACCCATGAGATGTTCTCCGAGGCAAGATTACCTTCCACCAGGCCGGACTGTGCTATCATCTCCCTGATGCCGAGACGTGGAGCGGTGTTTAGCTGTTTCAGACCTTCTTTTACCAGGTACCGGTTCTCGCTGAGCAGCGGCACCATGTCCGCCACCGTTCCCAGGGCCACCAGGTCCAGCACGCCGTCAAGGAGTTGTTCCCGGCCCAGACTGAGAAGCAAAGCCTGGAGAAGCTTGTAGGCGACACCAACCCCGGCCAGTTCTGAAAACGGGTACTCCGAGCCCGGCAGTTTGGGGTCGACCACCGCCACCGCTGGCGGGATTTCGTCCGGAGGGGCGTGGTGGTCGGTTATGACAACATCCAACCCCATCCGGCGCGCCTTCCTGACCGGTACCAGACCGGTAATCCCGCAGTCCACGGAAATCACCAGGCTTATGCCTTCCCGATGCAACTTTTCGAGGACACCCGCCTTCAGTCCGTGTCCTTCACCGACCCGACTCGGTATGTACGGAATAACCTTACCGTCCAGGAGACTCAGACCCTGGACAAGGAGGGCGGTGGCCGTGATGCCGTCGGCATCGAAGTCGCCATAGATAGCAATGTTCTCCCCGGAAAGCAGGGCCCGGTAGACCCTGGCCACAGCCTGGTGCATGTCAGGCAGCAGGAAGGGGTCACTCACCAGCCTCTCATCTGCGGCAATGAATGTTTCCAGCCGGGATGCCTCGGCAATACCGCGGTTGTAGGCGAGCTGCGCAATCAGCGGGGAAAAGCCGGAGGACATGACAGGGAGTTTGTCCGGGATTGACGGCAAAAGATTCCAGCGCTTATGGTTCAATCCTACGCCCCACGGAATTCCTGAAAAACAAGCACCGAATTGTGTCCCCCGAAGCCAAAGGAATTGGACATGGCACTGGAAATCCTGGCCTCACGCGCCTTGTTGGGTACGTAATCAAGGTCACACTCGGGGTCGGGATTATTATAGTTAACCGTCGGCGGTATTACGCCGGTATTGATTACCTTGATACAGACTGCCCCCTCAATAGCACCGGCCGCTCCCAGCAAGTGCCCCGTCATCGACTTGGTGGAGCTTATCGGGACATGGTAGGCGTAGTCACCAAAGACCGTCTTTATCGCCATTGTCTCCACCTTGTCGTTCAGAGGCGTTGAGGTACCATGAGCGTTGATATAGCCTATTTCAGATGGTGCCAGACCCGCCTTTCTCAGTGCCATCTGCATTGCCCGGGCGGCTCCTTCACCGTCCTCTGACGGCTGAGTAATGTGAACGGCATCACTGCTGGCACCGTAACCGGTAATCTCGGCGATGATTCGTGCCCCTCGTTCCCGGGCAAAGGCAAGGTCTTCCAGGACCAGGATTGCAGCCCCCTCGCCAATCACGAATCCGTCCCGCTCGGCATCAAATGGGCGCGATGCCTGCTGCGGGGCTTCATTGCGGGTGGAAAGGGCACGGTTGGCGCTGAATCCGGCGACACCTATCGGGGTGATGATTGCCTCGGAACCACCGGCGAACATAGCCTCGGCATCGCCCCGCTTGATAATCTCGTAGGCGGTGCCGATGGCATCGGAGCCGCTGGAGCAGGCCGAGGTAGGACAGAAGTTCGGGCCCCTGGCCCCCAGTGCTATTGACACCTGGGCGGAAGCCATATCGGCAATCATCATCGGCACCAGAAACGGGCTTACCCTGTCCGGGCCCTTCTCGATCAGTATTCTCACCTGCTCCGACATTGTCAACAGTCCGCCAATACCGCTGCCTATGAGGACGCCGATGTTCCCCTTGTTGGTATCATTGATTTCCAGACCGGCATCCCGGATTGCCTCCACGCTGGCGGCTACCGCGAGTTGACTGAAGCGGTCCATGCGGCGTGCTTCCTTGCGGCCCATATATTCCAGCGGGTCAAACCCTTTGACCTCACCGGCAAATCTGGTCTCCAACGACGAGGCATCAAACTGGGTTATGTGGTCAATGCCGGACTTACCCTCAACAAGACCTTCCCAGGTGGTGGTAATGTCCAGTCCCAGTGGAGTCAGAACACCCATTCCGGTAACGACAACCCTGTTGCCAGTATAATTCACCAAACCGGACCTCCCGTCCCTTCGTACCTTTACGATGTGATGCCACCCCGATGTTTGATATCAGTGGCTCACGCCCAGTATAATGGATTGTCTGGCTGACCGTCAATTTTGCCGTGTTGCTGTGCTCGGCTATCAGTCAATCCCTGTCAGCAACCCCGAAATAGTAGGACCGCTTCATGAGAATCGCCCTGGACACCCTGGGCTGCAAACTGAACCAGGCGGAGACGGAGCTCCTGTCCCGGGAGCTTACCTGTGCCGGACACGAAATCGTTTCACGCACAGGACCGTTCGACGTCTATATACTCAATACCTGTACCGTGACCCATGTTGCGGACAGTAAGTCGCGGCACCTGTTGAGACAGGCCCGGCGGCGCAACCCTGATGCCCTGATAGTAGCCGCGGGCTGTTATGCCCGGCGGGCGCCCACAGAGCTGGCCCGTCTCAATGGGGTGGACCTGATTGTCGACAATGACCGGAAGATGGACTTACCGGGACTGCTGGCAGACCTCGGCTATACTGCAAGCCCTGCGGTCCCAGAGGAAACACCACTACGGCAATCCCCGGCACTGAGGACACGCAGCTTTGTCAAAATCCAGGACGGCTGCACCAGCTTCTGCACCTACTGTATCGTGCCCCTGGTCCGCGGCGGTGAGACCAGCCTGCCCGCTGACGAGGTAGTGGCCGAGGTTGTGTGCCGCACCGCCGAGGGTTACAAGGAAGTGGTCCTCACCGGAACGAAGGTCGGCACATACAGCCATGACGGTATCAACCTGCGTGGTCTGCTGCAGCGAATCCTGTCCGAGACCGGCGTACCGCGAATAAGGCTCTCTTCTCTCCAGCCCGGGGAGATTGCACCAGACCTTATCCGGCTCTGGAACGATGACCGGCTGTGCCCCCATTTTCACCTGTCCCTCCAGAGCGGCAGCGACCCGGTGCTGCACCGGATGAAGCGGCACTATCTCACCGGGGACTTCCGGCGGACGGTATCCCTGATTCAAGAGCGCCTGCCTGATGCCGCCGTTACCACCGATGTCATTGTGGGTTTTCCCGGCGAGACCGATGAGGAGTTCGAGGAGAGCTACCGCTTCTGCCGGGAGATGGGATTCGCCCGCACGCACGTTTTCCCATATTCGGCCCGGTCAGGTACGGAGGCCGCAGACCTGCCGGGTCACGTGCCTGAAACGGTCAAGCGACAGCGAACACAGAGAATGCTGGCCCTGGCCGAGGAGAGCGCCGGACACTTCCGGCAACGCTTCTCCGGCAGGGCGATGACGGTCCTCTGGGAGCAACGCACTGCGGATGGTCGCTGGTCCGGAGTCACACAGAACTACATCCGCACTTACGTGGAGAGCGAAGATGACCTGGCCAACAGGCTATCGCTACTGACACTGCCTTAGCAGGATGCTGAAAAAGGGGAGTCCAGAGGGGGTGCCCATTCTGATGGGCCTGCCCCTTTGGCAGGGGTCTGGGGGTGTCCCCCAGATATAATATTTTCCCCCTTCCTGGCTAGGAAGGGGGTCAGGGGGATGGTCGAAAGGGTTTTTCATCACCCTGTTAGTCCATTAATATTAGCGGGAGGTTACATGAGCAACTCTACACACTTTCTGGACCTGTTCTTCTATCCCAGGAATGTCGCCGTGGTGGGCGCGAGCCGCAGCCAACGGTCGAACAACTACTACCTTGCAGAGAACATGGTCAGGCTGGGTTTTCCCGGTAAGGTCTTCCCGGTCAACCCCAACGCTACTGAAATCCTCGGGCTGAAGGCTTACCCGAATATCGGGAGCATCGAAGATGAGGTCGACCTTGCCGTTATCTCGGTCCCGGCCAGGATGACGCTGGGTATCGTGCGGGAATGCGTTGCGAAGAAGGTTAAGGGCATAACGATTGTCGCCGGCGGGTTCTCTGAAATCGGCACCGATGGCCGGAAAACACAGGATGAAATCCTTAGCCTGCTTAGAGCAAACGGCATCCGGGCCATCGGCCCCAACGCGCTCAGTCCGGTCAACTCGGCCAACAGCCTGATAGTCGGTTTCGGGCCTACTACCCGGAAGCTGCCCCGGGGAGGGCTTTCCTTCATCTTCCAGTCCGGACTCTACCAGCCACGACTGAACTGGCTGACGTTTGATTTGAACCTCCGCATCAGCAAGCTAATAGACCTGGGCAACAAGATGGACATCAACGAGGTTGATGCCCTGGAGTACCTTGCTCAGGATGAAGATACCCGCGTAATCGCGCTGCACATGGAGAGTATTGCCGGTGACGCCCGCCGGTTTATGCAGGTGCTACGGGAAACAACGCCGCACAAGCCGGTCATCGTCCTCAAGTCGGGCCGGACCGCTGCCGGGGCCAAAGCGGCGTCCTCCCACACGGCGGCGATAATGAAGTCCAGCGATACCGTGGTCGATGTCGCCCTGAGACAGGCCGGGGCCATCCGCGTGCACGGCCTGGACGAGTTCTTTGACCTGGCCAAGGCCTTTGAGTACCTGCCACCACTGAAAGGAAATCGTGTGGCCATTGCCACCTTCTCCGGTGGTGAGGGCGTGCTCACTACCGATGCCGCCGAGCTCAACGGGCTGGCCGTGGCAGAGCCGGGTGCGGTAACGCGGCAGAAGCTGGTCAAGATTTTCCCGCCCTGGGAGATTCCTCTGAACCCGTTTGATACCGGCGTTACCGGGCAGTTGCATAGTGGCGTGGACGTTGCCAGAGAGTTCATCATGGCAATTGCCGACGACCCCGCTGTGGACTGCGCGGCGATACAGATAGGCGGCGGGCCGTGGGTTATGGGGCAGAGCGATAAGGAGCAGAAAGACGTTACCCCAAAGCGGAACAATAACGCTGCCACGCCGTACCTCAACCTTGTCGCCCGGGGCAAGACAGTGGTGACCTGGACCGTGGACCCCGGCGATAAGGGCGGGCAGATACAACAACTGGAAGAAAACGGAATACCGGTCTATCC
>DATKWT010000042.1 GCA_035529395.1 Dehalococcoidales bacterium
ACACTGCCGGTCCGACAGTGTCCAGCACTCGATAAGTATCTCGCTTAGTCCGATGATGGAATCGGTTTCGGTTGCTGAAGCTCTACTTCCTTAGCGCAGCAACTCACTTCACCAGGTCCGGCCTTGATGCACAGTATCTCAGTCCCACAGGTCGGGCACTTGTATCTCTTACCCAATTGACTGGCCACAGAAGTGCCTCCTTCGTCTTTCGGTGTTGTCTACTTTTTCAACTCCATTGGCTGGCCGCAGCAGTGGATTTCACCGGCACCCGCCTTGGTAACAATGAACTCACTGCCGCACTTGGTACAATGATACCTTTTGCCTATCTGGTTCGCCATGCTATGTCACCCTCCACAGGGAACTCTTCTCGGCTCTATTATAAGACTTACTTGTTTTCGCAGTCAAGGTACTGTACTAGCTCAGGCATCTCAGACACACCTTGGCGCAACCGAGGCCAGGTCTTGGCGCAGCCGGGACTGCGCAAAGACACATCATTCACCCATGACCTGAAGGACTAACTGTCTTGAGCGAGGCCGGTTATCGAAGTCCACCAGGACAATCTGCTGCCAGGTACCGAGGGTGAGCCTCCCACCATTGAACGGTACAACCAGCGAGCAACCCAACATCGAGGCACGGACATGCGAGTAACCGTTGCCATCACCCCAGCGGCGGTCATGGGCATAAGGTATGTTGCGCGGTACAACACGCTCCCAGGCCTGCTGCAAGTCGGCAATGACACCGGACTCGTACTCGATGGTGGTGACTCCGGCGGTGGAACCGGCCACGAACACGGTAACAGTGCCGCTGTCTATACCCGATCCAGCGACCTGGCTGGCTACCTGAGACGTAATATCGACAACGTCACACTCTCCACCGGTCTGAAGGCTTATCCTGCTGGTGACAATCATAGTGAACCTCCTGTGCGTGTGAGCCGATTCTAACCTCTCACCCTCTGTCTCAATCTACAGCACCTTGATATTCCTCAGGAATCCACCAACCCTGAACCCCTCAAAGTTATGGCTAAGTAAGAGCTGATGCAGTTCATAGGGTAAACTAACATCGGTATCCAGCGCGATGATGCTGCAATTCCTGTCGAAAATCTCTTGTTCCTCTCCGGTGAGTCCTCTTTCACCGTTGATAACTCTTATTGCGGTCTTCGGACCAATGCCCTTTACTCCATCGATGTTATCTGATTTATCCCCGACAAGTGCCTTGTATTCAAGGAATCTGGATGGGTGAACCCCATATTTATTCTGAACCATGGCTTCATCGAGCAGAATAGACCTTTCCCCATGATAACCGAATACTGTAATCTTATCAGTAACCAGTTGAAGAAAGTCGGTATCAGACGAGGCAATTACTACTTCACAATCAGACCAAGTGGCAAAGCTCGCTATCATGTCGTCTGCTTCAGAGCCTGGCTGCTCAACATAGTTGATATGCAGGCTGCAAAGTGCTCTCTTGATGTCAACCAATTGAGTAAAGGGGTTCTCTCTATCAGGCTCACCACTGAAATCGTGTCTGTTCTGCTTGTAATGAGCATACAGACCTACTCTTGATGGTTCCTCCTCCGGATCGAAGACTACCAGAATATGGGTAGGCTCTACTTCCTTGATGATTTTAGTCATAATGCCAATGAAGCCTATGACTCCCTGTACGGGTCTACCATCTGGAAGCAGTCTCTCTGGCACTCCGTAGAATGCTTTGAAAAGAATGTTATGACCGTCTATGAGCAGAAGCCTTTTCATACTAACTCCCGACACTTGAAAGAAGCGGGGCAAAGTTGGCGAAAAAGGGTCGAAGCCCCCCTGAGACGCTTGTTACAGGGAATCAAGGGCGTCCCACACTATCTCGTCCAGGCCAAACACCGGGCCGTCGGTGCACACCTGCTTCAGGCCATTCCTTGTCTTGATGGTGCAGGCGTAGCATATACCGCGTCCGCAGCCCATCCTGGTCTCCAGGGACACCTGCACCGGCTTACCGGCGAACATCTCCACCCGCGACGCCATGTCACGGTACATCTCCGGAGGCCCGCAGGCGAAGACCTGGTCCGCCCAATCGATGTGTTCCGGTATCAGGTCAGTCACCAGACCCCGATAACCAACACTGCCATCTTCCGTGACGGCAACCTCTGCTATCCCGGTAATAACAGGACACCGGTCCCTGCTGGCAGTACCGTAGAGCAACCTTACGTTCTTACCCTGCCGGACAGCATCCTCGGCAAGGAAACAAAGCGGAGCAATCCCCATGCCGCCAGCCACCAGCAGCAGGTTCCGGGACTCAGGAGATGGTGTAAAACCATTACCCAGTGGCCCGATAACGTCGACACCATCACCTGATTCACGCTCCGCCAGCCACTGTGTCCCCTTCCCGATAACTGCGAACAGGAGGGCCAGCCGGTCACCCAAGACCCGGTGAACGCTGAGCGGCCGTCTCAGCACCGTCTCCTCACCGCACAACACCATGACGAACTGCCCCGGTCGTGCTGACGTAGCTATCTCCGGCGACTCAAGCCACGTCAGAAAAGTTCCGGGCATTACCTGCTTGCTGGAGATAACCCTGGCAATAGTCTGCTTCAATTCATTTTCCTTTCACTGTCACCCTGCGGCCTGAGAGCCGTTCGCTTCCAAGGGGGGCACCCCCTTGGCATCCCCCGTAAAGAGGGGTTCCACCCCTCTTTGACTCCCCAAACGGTGGGGAGGTAATCCCTGAGACGAGAGCCCTTCGCACCTTATGGGAAGGCCATGGTATGGAAGTGATGATGAGGATTTCAGGGAGGCAAACTGGCTCCTTCAACACGGGAAGTAGAAGACACCTACGATGGCCGCTATCCACAGCAGAATGAGTATTCCGTATATTCCTCTGATCGGACAGGAACCATCACCTCGCAGCTTCTTCTTGACCTCAATATTCAACTCTCCTTCTATGTCGCGCATCAAGCACTCATTACATCGCACACGCTTGTTCACTCTGTTAAGCCATGCCCATAGGCATACAAAGATACCTCCTGACGCTAGGCCCAACGCGAGAACTGTCCACTGAACAGTACTGCCAAAGCTGCTGCTCAGCATATAGGCGACGGCTCCTAAGAGCGCAGTGTTAATGCCTATGAAGATACCTACCACCGTCCAGTGAGCAGAAACCATAGAACTGCTGTCGTGCTGGCATACCTCGTATTGCTTTAGCAGCTTCTCTTCTCTATCCATTGGCTATCTCACCCCCTTATCTCTCTGCTTCTCAAGATTTCAATGTGCAGGTTAGAGGGGCTGCGCACCCTGTTAATCTCACTAGACTCTGTCTGTCATTGCGAGCCCTTCGGCGGAAGGGCGCGGCAATCTCACGGGGAAGGAGACTGCTTCGTCAGCGGGCCAGTCGCAATGTCCGTGCCGGCCCGCATTCCTCGCAGTGACAGTGGAGGCTTTGGTCCTGATTAAAACCGCACACTCTCGTCCCTGTAGACCACTCTTCCGCCGCAGATGGTCGCCATTACCCTGCCCTTCAGGGTACGCCCGGCCAGCGGGGTGTTCCTGCCCTTTGAAGCGAACTTCGCAGTATCGACCACCCATTCCATATCCGGGTCGATGATGACAATATCACCGGCAGCGCCGATTTCCAGCGTGCCGAGTTTACCGAAGCGTTCTCCCAGTAGTGCCGCCGGAGCAGAGGTGAGTTTCCTGATAAGGGTGGGTAAAGGCAAGCGACCGGTATGGACCAGGCTCATCAAAGCCCCGAAGGCAGTCTCAAAACCGCTGATGCCGGATGGTGCCTGCTCCAGCCCCCGATTCTTCTCCGCTTCCGTGTGCGGTGCGTGGTCGGTGGCAATAGCGTCTATCGTATCATCCACCAGCCCTTCGATAAGGGCTGCTATATCCTGCTCCGTCCGCAGTGGCGGGTTGACCCTGGCGTTGGCTCCGCAGGCGGCCACCTCTTCTTCGGTCAGTGTCAGGTGGTGGGGCGTTACCTCGGCGGTTACATTCAAGCCTTCATGTTTGGCACGGCGGACAAGCTCAACGGAGCCTTTCGTAGATACATGCGCCACGTGCAGGTGTCCCCCTGTCGAACCGGCCAGCCCGATGTTGCGCGCTACCATTATTTCCTCAGCCGCGGCGGGGATACCGCGAAGTCCCAGTCGCGCCGATACCACCCCTTCGTTGAGGACGCCGTCTCCGGTGAGGGCTTTGTCCTCGCAGTGCTCGATAACAGGCAGGTGTACCTGCAGACCTGCCTGCAGGTCAACTTCGCGGGCGCATTCCAGGGCACGCCTCATCAGTCCCGAGTCCGGCACGGGGTCGCCGTCATCGCTGAACCCGATAACGCCCACCGAGGCCAGCTCCGCCATATCCACCAGTTCCTCACCCTTCCGACCCTTCGTAATGCAGCCTACCGGCAGCACCCGGACCATGCCTTCTTCGGCAGCCGTCGTCAGCATACGTTTGATGGTGGCTCCATTATCCAGGGGTGGTTCCGTATTGGGCATGCAGCAGACGGTGGTGAAGCCCCCCCGGGCAGCCGCCAGGGTCCCGGTGCTGATGGTCTCTTTCTCCTCGAAGCCCGGTTCCCTGAGATGGCAGTGCAGGTCAACAAACCCGGGGCAAACAATGAATCCCTGCACCGGGAGAATATCACAACCGGACGGCGGTACAGCCTCTCCCGCACCCAGCCAGGAGATAGTGCCTCCATCGATAAGCAAGCTGCCGGTGCTATCTATCCCCTGAGCGGGGTCGAACAACCGGCCTCCCCGGACAAGCAAAGGCATCATCACTCCCCGGTGTCATTCTCCCCGTGTTGTGTCCCCGGATACCGTCTGGCCTTGAAACCGTGGGCTTCGGCCTCTTCCGCAGAAGTGAAGACAATCAGGTTCTCCGGCTTGATTCTCTTCGCCCAGTGACTGTCGGCGCGGTGGTATATCTTGTATTCCAGTGTACCCTCGTGCCAGTCCGTGGTGGCCACGTACTCCGGCTGGCAGCCATGCTCGCAGTAGACACACCGCAGTGTCAGCGGGTCGCGACTGACCACCTTGAACTCCGGCTTGAGGTACTGGGCCTCGCTTTCCTGTACCGATACACAGGCCGGATTGTTGCACCTCACTCCGCTGTCCCTCCGGTACACGGGGTACTCCACTCCCGACAGAGCAGGTCCTGTCTCACCCGACGCTGGCCATTCCCTGGCTCCCAGGAGCAGCGCCAGAAGCGCCATTCGTATCGGCACACCACGAGCCGCCTGCTTGAAGTATGTGCTTCTGGGGTCGGCGTCAATATCATAGGCAAGCTCGTCCACGCGGGGTAGCGGGTGCATCACAATCGTCTTGCGGAACTCCCTGCCCCTGAGGAGCTTCTTGTCCACCACGGGATACCTCTCCTTCAGCCCCTCTTGTTCCGTACCAGCGACAAACCTCTCCTTCTGTGGTCGGGTAACATAGAGGGCATCGACTCCCTCCCTCAATTCCGCTTCGAGGTTGATATTCGGCATCATTGCCAGCTGGTGGGGGCTGCTCGGCGTGACATACACCGCGTCCAGGGGAAAAGCATCCTTAACAGCACGGTCAGAGGCGGCAACCCGCTCCACCTGGCCACCGTATTCCGTGACCAGTTTCCGGACGATATTCTCCGGTACCTCGAGGCCGGGACTGGGACAGAAGAGGATATCCGCACCGAACTTGGCCAGGGCGAAAATAAGCGAGTGAATCGTCCGCCCATATTTCAGGTCACCCCAGAGGGCAATCCTCAGTCCTCGGATATCCCCTCGTTCTTTCCTGATAGTATAAAGGTCGCACAGCGTCTGAGTCGGATGCTGATGGCCGCCGTCGCCGGCATTTATCACCGGTATACCCGCGTAGTCGGCCACCACTCGGGCAGCCCCCTCCCACGGGTGCCTGACAACTATGATGTCGGCATAGCTCCCGACAACCCGGGCCATGTCAGCCAGGCTCTCCCCCTTGGCCAACGAGGATACTTTGGCATCGGCTACGGTGATGACATTGCCGCCGAGCCGGTGCATTGCCGTCTCAAATGAGAGGCGTGTCCGCGTACTCGGCTCAAGGAAGAGACTGGCCATTATCTTGCCCTGGCAGACGTTATACTGGTCCCCGATTGTGTCGGCCATCTCGTCGGTCATGGAAAACAGGGCTTCCATTTCCCTGTTGGACAGGTCATCCATAGTTATCAGGCTTCTATCTGACAGACCCATTATGCCTCCCTTCAGAACTGCCTACCAGCCCGTTGCTCAGGGCAGACGGAAGCTACCTTATCGGTGATGGACACCTCATCGACCCCGTCAGTCTCCGTCAACCTGACTCTGATATCTTCATCATGCGCACTGGGCACATTCTTACCCACGTAGTCGGCCCGTATCGGCAGCTCACGGTGTCCACGGTCAATGAGCACTACCAGGTGAATCGACTGAGGGCGACCGAGGTCAATCAGGGCATCCATGGCGGCACGAACACTGCGACCGGTGTAGAGTACGTCATCAACCAGCACCACCGACTTACCTTCGATACCGACCGGGATGTCGGTGTGCTGCACTACAGGCTGTTCACCAAGATAGGACAGGTCGTCGCGATAGAGACTGATATCGAGGGTACCAACCGGCAGTTCCGGCCCGCCAAACCGGGCGATATTAGCGGCGAGACGTCTGGCCAGTGGTGCCCCGCGAGTGTACATGCCAACGAACACCAGGTTCTCAAGCTCCTGGTTACGCTCGATAATCTCGTGGGCAATGCGTGCCAGCGACCGCCCGACATCCCCCGAGGTCATTATTACTCTATCAGGCATAAAAAAGACCTCTCGCTACGGCCGGCAAGAGGTCTTACTATCAGGCTCACTACTTCCCTTGCCAGCCTCACGGGACCAGCTTAAAGGCTCTACCGGTAATTGTACAACCTCGGCGGTACTATTGCAATAGTTCAGGGGGGCGGGAGCTACAGGCGAAACGACAGAATAGTGCCAGAAACAAAAAATCCGGGAAACAATTCGAGGGTGGTCAGGCGTGATTTGTTTTTCGAGTTATGTCTACTCAGAAGTAGATATGGTAAGTAGAAGGCAGAGACGGGCTTCTGGTTGTGTTGGTGACTGCATTCCCGCTTGGAGGGCGTGGGAGCAGGGAGCAAGGGGGTGTCCCGGTTGCACATGGCTCATCTGGGCCACACGGGATAGGGTAAATACAAATAGAGATTGCTTTAGCTTCGGCCTGCTAGCAAAGCCAGCAGGTAAGCTCGTAATGACAGGAAAGAAGGGGGATACAGGGTGATAGGGCGTACACCAGTGCGTAGGTTCTGTTGGGTGGAAGCCGAATCAAGGGGGACGCCCCCTTGAAATCCCCCTCAAGAGGGGTTCCGTCCCTTCTGAGGGACGCCCCCTCTTTAACACCCCAAAACGGTGTGAAGTCATACTTATCAGGCAGGGGTTGTTCGCACCTTAGGGAGTGTTGCATTATTCTGGTAAGAGCCTGGGGAAATGACCCGAAGCGGAGAGTTGTAGAGAGGCTTCGCCCCTTCTGAGGGGCGCTCTCTCTAACGCATTCTTCCCCTTCCCCGCTTGGGGAAGGGGATACAGGGGATGGGGCGTACACGCATGATTCGCTTCGGGTAGCCCAGCCAGGTCATGCCCCGCCGGACAGAGGGGAACGTCAAGGGGGACGCCCCCTTGAAATCCCCCTCAAGAGGGGTTCCGTCCCTTCTGAGGGACGCCCCCTCTTTAACACCCCAAAACGGTGTGGGGCTATTTTTGTCGGCGGGCGTCATTTGCACCTTAGGGAGTGTTGCATTATTCTGGTAAGGACTTGGGAAGAGGCGTCAAGGGGGATAGGTCGGTACATTCCAGACATTGGTGAAGATTATTTGAACACGTATCACCTGCCTTTCCGAACGAGAGTATAGTGCTTCCCGTTCTCCTTTACCAAACAGACATAAAGGTTTATAATATCTACTTGGAATGTCCTCAAGGAGGGTATAACGTGGTCGCTTTGTACATAACCTCTTTGGCAGAGGGCGGTGGGAAGACCACCGTCTGTGCCGGGCTGGCGCAACACCTGGTCAACGACGGTAAGAAGGTAGGCTTCCTCAAGCCAATCACACATGATGGTGCTGACAGCGACGCCGCGCTGATGAAGAGCATTCTCTCCCTGGATGAAGCCCCTGAGGACATCTGCCCAATCCTTGGAGACGCGAGCAAGCTGTCCGGTCCGGTCAAGCAGGCTTACGACCGGGTCGCCAAGACCAGGGATATCGTCATTATCGAGGGTACTGACGAACCCAACGAGACCGCCCGGAATACGGTGGCGGCACTGGATGCGAAGGTTATCATAGTAGATGGCCCTGAAGAGTCACCCGGAGACAGGATGGCCAAAGCCCGCAAGCTGTTCGGCGACCGCGTACTCGGCGTAGTCCTGAACAAGGTGCCGGCAAGCCAGTTAGAGCAGGTACGCAGCCAGGCAGAACCAGCCTTTGCTGCTGCCGGACTGAAGGTCCTGGCCGTACTTCCTGAAGACAGGGCACTCTTTACCCTGACAGTCGGGGAGCTGGCCGCGGGTATAAACGGGGAGATACTGAACAGCGCAGATAAATCTGAGGAGCTGGCGGAGAACTTCATGCTCGGAGCGATGACTGTGGACACCGGCCCGCTGTACTACGGCCTCAAGGACAACAAGGTAGCCGTACTGAAGAGTGAACGGGCCGATATGCAACTGGCGGCACTGCAGACATCCACCCGCTGCCTTGTCCTCAGTGGCGAGCAGCAACCGCTGGCACAGATTATGGGCCAGGCGGAGGACAAGAAGGTCCCCATTATCATGGCCAAAGATGATGTGGCCACCATTGTCTCTAACATTGAAGACGCCATGGCCAGGACCCGTTTTAGCGCGGAGAAACTGCCGCGACTCAGCGACATCATCGAGGAGCATCTGGATTTCCCGGCACTGTACAAGGGACTGGGCCTGGGCGCCTAGTCGGAGCCATAAGACACGAGGGCTGATGCCGTATATATATTGCGCCAGAATCTGGCGTGCCTGATTTGCCTTAGAGAATCAGGTAACCGGAAAAATCTTCTAGGGAGGGCTGGTGATTGAATGCACTAGGAAGACACTTATTGATGGAACTGGAAGACTGCAACGAGGAGATTCTGAATAACCTGGACACACTCAAAGAGGCTATGCTAGCGGCGGCCAATGAGGCCGGGGCGACGGTGATGGCAGAGTCTTTCCACCGTTTCAACCCGCACGGTATAAGCGGTGTGGTAGTCGTCGCCGAGTCCCACCTCTTCATCCATACCTGGCCGGAATATGGCTACGCCGCCGCCGACATCTTCACCTGTGGCACTACGGTGCAACCGGAGAAGGCAGCAGAGGTGCTCATTGAGAAGCTCGGTGCCAGGAAGCACTCCATACAGGAGATTGCCAGAGGCACCAGAATCACCGAGCGTGTCAGGTCAGGATAGGAACCATGGATAGCGACCCCGATAAATGGTTCTGGGATAGAGTAGGTAAACACCTGATTCAACTGCACAGCATCGAAGCGGTGCTGTATACCGGGCAGACGAAGTTCCAGAATATCGAGATTATCCGTAGCGGTAATTTTGGCAGGTTCCTGGTGCTGGATAGCAAGATTCAGTCCAGTGACGCGGACGAGTTTATCTATCACGAGGCACTGGTCCAGCCGCCAATGATTGCCCATCCCGGTCCTGAGACGGTTTTCATTGCCGGGGGTGGTGAAGGAGCGACCCTCAGGGAAGTGCTGTCCCACAGGACCGTCAGGCGGGCGGTAATGGTGGATATCGACGAAGAGGTTGTCGATATCTGCAAGCGAATGCTGCCCGAATACAGCCGTGGTTCCTTTGATGACCCCCGTACGGAGTTGTACCATACTGATGCCAGGGAATACCTGGCCAGCAGCAGCGAGTCTTTCGACGTGATAATCATCGACCTGCCCGAGCCCATAGAGGAAGGGCCGGCATACCTGCTCTATACGCAGGAGTTCTACCAACTGGTCCGGAACAAGCTGACCAGCAATGGAATTATATCCGTCCAGTCCGGCTCGGCATCCTGGACAGAGCTGGAAAATCTTTCTGCCGTATACAATACGCTGAAGAGCGTTTTTCCCATAGTCTGCGCCTACCAGGTGGACATTCCCTCTTTCGGTGGTCCCTGGGGCTTCTGCCTGGCATCGTCAAGCGTCAGCCCGTTCCCGATATCTGCCAGTGAAATAGATGAGCGCATTGCTGCCCGGTCGCTGGACCACCTGAAGTTCTACGATGGCCTGACCCACCAGGCTATGTTCAGCCTGCCCAAGCACCTCAGGAACGAGATTGCCAGGCCCGCCCGGCTGATAACCGACGACACTCCCCTGTACATGTACCAGAGCTAGTCATCCGTCTCACAATTGACTTGAAAACGCAGGCTGCCATCGTCAGACCAGCAAAGCCGTATCGCCGTATGCGAGACGCCGCGCCAGTTGTCATCCTGAGATTACCTGCTGGCAAAGCCAGCAGGCCGAAGCCGAATGGACCTTGGGGTGGTGGGTAATGGGTTCTCCTTCCCCATCCCTGATTCTTCGTCGTCCTTCGGGTTATTGAGAGGACGGACTCCTCCAGAATGACAAATGGCTTTACAGTCCCTGTCATTCTAGCAAGCCT
>DATKWT010000043.1 GCA_035529395.1 Dehalococcoidales bacterium
CCCTACCGGGTAATGCATACGCCCATAGCTGATGGACCGGCCAAAGTACGTTACGTTCCTCCGAAAGCCCTGGACAAAATGTTAGATGAATACTACCAGCTCCGTGGATGGAGCAAAGATGGAATTCCAGGTGAACGGAAATTGAAGGAACTGGGCCTGGCATAGAATCTCTACCGGAAGAGATGCAGGTCTGATTGGCTGCCGGACTGTGATGCTAATCGTACCTTATCCCCGGTAGTTAAGGTGTCTATATCTTCAATTTGAAAGTCAATACTTAGCAAAGCCGCAGCCACCTGATACGCAGAGCGGCAGAAGTTATGTTGCCTTTACTATGGATACCTGTTCCCATATAATATCTGGTGTGCAGGAGGACATGCCAGCGTAGCTCAGTGGCAGAGCAGCGGTTTCGTAAACCGCCGGTCGGAGGTTCGACTCCTCTCGCTGGCTCCATTATTTGAAGCTAAAAAGCCCCTTTTTTTCTTCCGCAAATCGGCCTATTCTCATCCTGGACGCAATTTGAATCAATGTGGAACTCCGGTTGTGGGTCATCCGAATCAACCGGTTCTAAGATTAAGGGATACAGGTTATCCGCAATAATTGAGAGTGCCTTCGGACCTCTTCTCTGGACCTTCCCCGTCACCCTCAGCCAGCCCTCCCTGAACAGGACATCGCCACACTTCTCCTGGACATCGCCAAAAACGGTCACATCGGCTACTCCTGTCCCGTCTTCCATTATCACGTATACTACCCTGTTGCCGTTTCTGGTAGGTGGTGTCTGATAACGGATTACCGAGCCAACTATCTCTACGCGCTTTCCGGTCTCCGACTTATACAAATCTTTCATCCGCGTAATACCTGCGTCCAATGGCACGTAATCCAGGGGGTGTGCCGTGATACTCAGTGACAGCAGCTCCCGTTCAGCAAGCATCCTCTCCTTCCTGTTATCGTTGACTGCCTCCATAGTGTGGACCGGCTCCAGTCGAGTATCTTCAAAGAGTGGCATCGTTCCCCGACCCGTCTTCTGCCGGAGTCCCGATAATGCAGGAAGTTGGCTCCGCAACTCTTCCGAGCTGCACAGTGAATCAAATGCACCAACCCTGACCAGGTTCTCCATAGTGGGCTGGCTGACATTAGTCCGCAGGACAAAGTCTCTCAAGGAGGTAAATGAGCCCCGCATCCTCGCCGACAGTATCGAGTCCAGGGCGTCTTCGGACATGCCTCTTAGCTGTTTCAGACTGACGCGGATGGCCCCATCCTCCACGGTATAGCGGTCATCAGAGTGGTTTACATCAGGGGGGAGTATTTTGACTCCGGACCTCCTGGCTTCGGCCACAAGCACACGCGGCGGGTAATACCCCATTGGCTGGTTCGACAGCACGGCAGCGAAGAACTCGGCGGGATAGTGACACTTCAGCCAGAGGGTCTGGTAGGCAATGATGGCATAGGCAACCGCATGCGCCTTGCAGAAGCCGTAGGCGGCGAAGGCGGCCAACTGCTCGAAGACCTGTGAGGCGATATCCTTGCTGACGCTGTTTCTGGCGGCACCCGTGATGAACGAATCCCGCATCTTCTCCATCTCTTCCGTGGTGCGGTCATGCGTCATCGCCCTTCTGAAACCGTCGGCCTCGGCGTAGCTCATCCCGGCAAGGTCGTGGGCCACTTTGAGCACCTGCTCCTGGTAGAGTATCACCCCCAGGGTCTCTTCAAGGGCATTCTTCAATTTCGGGTGCAGGTAGGTCACCGACTCTTTGCCGTGTCTCCTGGGAAGATATATCTTGTCCATACTCGATTTCAGTGGCCCGGGTCTTACCAGTGATATCGAGACGATAATGTCCTCGAAGCGGTCCGGCAGGAGCCGTCCTGCCATCTCCCTCTGCGCCGGTGACTCCAGCTGGAAAGTGCCGATTGTCTTGCCATCACGAAGCATGGCAAAGGCGGCCGGGTCATCTCCGGGGATATTATCCAGGTCAATTGATACGCCGTGATTCTTTTCAATATCTGCCAGGGTGTCTTCCAGAACTGTCAGGGTGGGCAGCGACAACACGTCCATCTTGACGAGGCCGAGCTGCTCGATATCATCTTTGTCATACTGGCTGATGATGTCCCCACCGCTGGACCATTCCAGGGGGACAAGGTCGGAGAGCCGGCCATCGCCGATTAACAGCCCGCCGAGGTGCACTGAGAGATGCTTGGGGAATCCGTCTATCACCGCGCATAGCTTGAAAAAGCTGTCAAGCTCGGTCCTCCTGTAGATGGTGCTCTTCTTCAGTTCGGGGAGAGAATCGGCGTGTTCCTGGAGCTGGGAGGCGGACAGATAGTGGATGCCGCTGCAGGCCTCGTCGATAATCTCCTGCGGCACCTGTAAGGCCTTGCCAACGTCACGGATGGCCCCTCTGGCCATGTAGGTATTAATCGTGGCCACACAGGCAACATTATCAGTGCCATACTTTTGAGTAATGTAATCCCTTACATCCTCTCGCTGTCTGCGGTCAATGTCCAGGTCAATGTCAGGTAGTTCCCGCCGCAGAGGATGCATGAAACGCTCAAAGAGGAGGTCGTGCTCAATGGGGTCGACGACACTGATGTCCAGCAGATAGACCACCAGGCTATCGGCAGCACTACCCCGGGCCTGGCACCTGATGCCCCTCTCTCTGGCCCAGCGGACGATATCCCATACGACGAGGAAGTAACCACAGAAGCCGAGCTGGTTGATGGTGTCCAGTTCGTAATCGAGACGCTGTCTGATATCAGTCGTAAGCGAGCCGTATTTCGCCGGTACCCTCTCACAGGCAAGCCGTGATAGTAAGCCGTATTCTGTCTCCCCTGCGGGGATATCGAACCTGGGGAATCGAGGCTTGCCCAGCTCGAGTTCCAGATTGCACCGCGAGGCAATCTCTTCGGTGGCTGCCAGTGCGTCAGGAAGGTCACGGAACAGGTGAGCCATCTCCTCCGACGACTTGAGGTACTGCTCCATGGTACGGCGGCCTTTAATCTGGTCGACCGGTATGTTCCGGCCTATGGCATTGAGCAGTTCCTTAACGGCATAATCTTCCCTGTCGGCATAGTGGACATTGTTAGTGGCCACCACCGGGACCAGCTGCTGTCGGGCGAACTGGGCGAGCCAGTAGCTGCCGTCAAGGCTCTGTTGCGAGGGGTGGTTAATCAGTTCGATAAAGAAGTCATCTCCGTAGACGTCCCTGTAGAAGCAGACGGCCCGCACGGCATCTTCAATCTTCCCCCGGTGAACAAGGGCAGGGACTTCCCCGCGACTGCACCCGGAGAGAGCGATAAGTCCCGTACGAAACTTGCGGAGCATCTCCCTGGTTACCTGCGGCTTCCGACCCCGGTTGGACAGGTGGGCCTCGGTGAGCAGCCGGCACAGGCTGGAGTAGCCCTGACCATTCTTGCAGAGCAGGGTCAGGTGATGGTCGCCCTCAACATTCACCTCAGCCCCGATTATGGGCTTGATGCCGAGAGCGGTAGCCTTCCGGTAGAAGCGGATGACTCCGGTGAGGCGATTGTGGTCGGTCAGGGCCAATGCCGACATGCCCAGGGCCTGCGCTTTCTCCAAGAGGCGGTCCAGTGGTGACGCCCCGTCCAGAAAGCTGTATTGCGAATGGACATGGAGATGAACGAAGCTCATCGCAGCACCCCTTATAAGGTTCAGTCCAGCACTCTATGCAGGAACCAGCCGTCCCCAGGACGGCAGAGTTCATAGGTGCCATAACCGGTGTTCCGGGCATTGACTCTGACAAAGCAACGCGGCGGCTTCTCGTTCCACCAGCCAACCGGTTCTTGCCGGCAACTGAGAGCTTCTACAACACGATACAGGAGTTTGCGCCAGATGAAGGCATCTGGTAGCCAGATGAAGGCATCTGGTAGCCAGATGAAGGCATCTGGTATTTCGCCCCTATCAGTATGGGTTTCGACTGGTTCACCAATAAGCCTGGCCATATGGCACCCCAAAAGAGCCGGGAGTTACTATCATATAAGAACACGTGTTCTAATGTCAAGACTCCATTCGGTGGGTTTTTTGCTGTATATGCTTTGAGAGCATAGTCTGCTACTATATGCGCATAAGGTGAGACCGGATATGACTTATCAGGCAAAGATATATATCGGCACTTCAGGCTGGTCCTACCCCAGGGGCGAGGGCACCTGGACGGGTTACTTCTATCCCAGGGGTAAGATCAACGAGCTCGAGTACTACAGCCAGTTCTTCAACACAGTGGAGGTTAACAGTACGTTCTACAGACCTCCCAGCCCTGTATATGTCCAAAACTGGGCCCGTAGAACCCCGGCGGACTTCCTCTTCACGGTTAAGCTGTGGCAGAAGTTCACCCACCCGAAGATGTACCGGGAAGCTACCGGTGAAGAAGCGGTTGTGTTGCAGAGCGACGTCGATCAGTTCAGGCAAGGCATTGAGCCCCTGGCCGAGGCGGGGAAACTGGGTGCCCTCCTGGCACAGTTCCCTCCCAGCTTCAGGAATGATGAGCACGGTCGGCAGATACTTGCTGCTGTCGTCAGGGTATTCGGGCAGTACAAGCTGGCAGTAGAATTGAGACATCGCAGTTGGAGTGATGATGATACGACCGCTCAGTCACTCAGGGAGAGCAATGTGGCCTGGGTCCAAATTGACGAGCCCAGGTTTAAATCATCAATAGCCGGAAAACTCCCGGTAACAGCTGATATGGTCTATTTCCGCTTTCACGGTAGGAATTCCGAAATGTGGTGGAAAGGGGATAACGAGACGCGCTATAAGTATCTCTACTCACCCGAAGAGATTGACGAGCTATCAGCCAAGGTGAAATCGGCTGCTGGACAAACACAGCTTCTATTCATCTTTTTCAATAACCACTGGCAGGGATATGCACCTCGCAATGCTGTGGATATGAAAAGAGTTCTGCAGTTACCTTTTGTGGATATCCCGGGCTATTGACAGCATGGTGGTGATCATATTTACCCGTCACCGTAACTCAACGCTACTTGACATGAAGATGTGAATATTGTAGGCTTGGCGAAAACAGGGGAGGAAATTGTATGGAAGCCTATTGCATGAAGTGCCGTGCCAAGAGGGAGATAAAGGACGCCAAGGCCATAACCATGAAGAATGGAAAGCCGGCAACCCAGGGTGTCTGCCCTCAGTGTGGCACCAAGATGTTCCGGATCGGCAAGAGCTAAGACCGATAGTCGCGGAGCTGGCCTGCAACTAAAGGGGCTGGGTATCTTGATTAGATACCTAGCCCTTCTTCTATTTCTGATCACACATTCCGGGAGTGTATATCGTCGGTCCTAACGCCACCTGCCTGATACCGGAAGCTGTGCCGGCAATGAGGCTGGATGCAATCTCACAGGAGATAGGCACCACCGTTCATGCCCACCCCACCCTTTCCGAAGCTGTTATTGAAGCAGTTCCGGACATCGCCGGCGAAAATCTGCATTCCATGTCAAGAAGTAAATAGTGTATAGTGTGGACGGAGGGTAGAGATATGTCAAAAACAAGACTGATTGTGGAACTGGGTACCGGGGTAGACATGCACGGTGGAGACTGCACCAAAGCAGCCAGAAGAGCAGTCGACGACGCGATTCACCACGGCTCGTTGCTCTACCTTGGTGAGATTATGAAGCAGGGCGTTCGTCCCAAGATGTACATTGACGTTACCATAGCCGCTCCCAAACCAGACGCGGTGGACGGTGACGCTGTACTGGAGGCACTTCCCTTCGGGGAGAAGACAATCAACGTGGTTGCCGGTGGTATGGAAGTGGGGCCAAGTGAGGGAGACAGCATAATCATCTGTAATGCTGCCGTGATGGTAACCGTGGAATCCTGAGAATCGCAGTGGGGCCAGGTTTCTCCTGCTTGACAGACGGATGGTCTAACTGGAGGATACCAGAGGTCTGGCCTATGCTCTGGAAAACCACCTCCGCCAGGGAAGCTCTGAGTCCTCAGGTGGTTCAGGTGCAAATCCGGCACTTTCCAGTAGCCGGGACCCCTCCGGGTTGACCGCAAATGAATAGATGCGCTGGATTCCCTTGCTACGCATGTAGTCAAGAGCGAAGGCGACCAGTTTAAGGCCAAGCCCCTTGCGGCGCATGGCGGAACTGACTCGCACATTCTCAATGTAGCCCAGCTTCAGAGAAGGCCAGTACCGGTAGTCAGCAGTACCGGCAACGTAGCCGTATTCCTGGTTGTCTCCGGACTCTGGTAGAGCACTCGCTCTCAGTCTCGTATACCTGGCTACATAGGGGTTCCGCGTGCCACGTCCGTCCGGATCACCATACAGTCTACGGAGAAGGTCCCTGGTTTCAACTACGGGGCCCGGTTCAGATACTCTGGTTACCTCAATTCTGAAAGCCTCTGAATCCGCCAGGCCTTCCTGGCACCCTTCAAGGTTATCTTCCTGCAGCGGTGGACCGTAAGCCGGCCACTCCATATCGCGCCATACCATTGTATTGGTTCTTGTTTCCCTTCATAAGTGGAGTTTGTCTCACTCATATCCTACGTCTTGTGGCGGCAACAGTCAATGGCAAGCAAGCATTCCGATTGCAAAGATGCCGGAGTTCACGTAGAATTAATAACATCACCGATGAAACAGGTATCTCCGTATGAAGCAAGTGTAAATAACGGGCCCCTACCCCCTGCCGAGAAGAGATGACAGGTCAATCTTAGAGAAAACCAGGGAGGCGGAATGGCAATTACCATCTTGTATCGAGAAGACCTGAAGGAATACGATTTTGGAGTTGGTCACTCCTTTCGGGGGGACCGTTTCGAAGTATTCCCCCAATTCCTGAAGCAGAACCTGGCCGAAAACGGGAATTACCGGGTCGTCGAAGCCGACCCGGCTACCGATGAAGACCTGCAGCTAATCTGCCAGCAGGAATACCTTGATTTCACTCAGGGTTACTACCAGGCGGCCAATCTGGGCCTGACCTATCCCGGTGAGTTCTCTCGGTTCCAGAGTCAAGACAATAAACCGAAGAGTCAGCCGGGGAAGACGGAGGAGGCAGCCAGATTAGTTGTCGGTCAGGCAAAAACAGCCTGCGACCTGATACAGGATGGTACGACGAAGAAGGCAGTTTCCATTGGCGGTGGATTCCATCATGCCAAACCGAACTATGGAGAAGGATTCTGCATCTACAATGACGTTGCCTTTTCTGCCCGGTATCTACAGAATAAGTACAAATTGGATAGAATCCTGATACTGGATACCGACGCCCATGCCGGAAACGGGACTGCCGAGTACTTCTATGAAGACCCAACGGTATTGCTGATTGACATCCACCAGGACCCGAGAACAGTATACCCCGGGACAGGTTTCGCAGATCAGACTGGCTCCGGTGATGGAAAAGGATTCACCGTCAATATCCCACTACCCGTCTATTCCGGCCAGGAATCTTATGAACGAGTCTTTGAAGAGATAGTTCAGCCGGTAGCTGAGGAGTTCAAACCACAGATAATCATCCGGAACGGCGGCTCTGACCCCCATGTCAGTGACGGTCTGACCTGCCTGGGACTACAGGTCAGAGGTTTCAGGATGATTGGTGAGAGGGTAAGAGAACTAGCCAGGCTGTGTGACGACAAAGAGATTGACCTCATCTGCTCCGGCTACAACAAAGAGGTTCTGCCCTATGCATGGTTGGCCATGGTCTGCGGAGTATCCGGTATTGACAGTCCACTGCAACAACCAGAGTCGATAGACAAGCTGGAGAAAATCCCTTCCTGGCTTGGCGTAGACCGTTTCTCGATAGACATTCAGGCGGTTATCAACGATGTGAAGAACTACTTGAAGGACTACTGGCAGTGTTTTCGTTAGGAAGAATCCCTCCCCCGCTCAAGAGTGGGCATATCCGGTCTACTTCCCCTCAACTTCAACAGCAGACTGTCAGTCTTAGCAGGGTACTGAAAAAGGGGAATCCAGAGGGGCTTCGCCCCTTCTGAGAGGCGCCCCTTTTGGCAGGGGTGTCTGGGCGTCATTCTTACAGAATGACGTTAGCAGAATCCGAAACCAGATTCTGCCGGTGTCCCCCAGATATAATATTTTCCCCCTTCCGCAGAAGGCTCCTTCCTGGACAGGAAGGGGAAGGCACCGCCCCTTCTGAGGGGCCCCGCCTCTTCTGAGAGGCGCTCCATCTGGGACGCACGGGGTTCGGTCGAAAGGGTTTTTCGTCACCCTGTTAGGAAATACAAAGTCGGAAAGAGGATGATTATGACTTAGAAGGAAATCAAGCTTGGTACGATAGTAAGGAAGTACAATAAATGGAGGTAAGGAAAACCATGGAACTTCCATCCAAAGAGATTCTACTGAAGCTGTATCGGGACTTACTTACCGCACGGCGAGTAGAGGCCGAACTCTACTCAAGACAGGGCAATTTAGCCGGTAGCGGCGGAGGTGCCCATCGGGGTCCAGGTGAGGAGGTGATTCCGATTGCCTTCTGCAACAACTTGACTGAGACTGATTGCTTCTGCCCAAACTTCAGAACCGGCTTCTGCTTGTTTACCAAGCCTGGCTTCACCCTGGTCGATATTGTTGCTACGAGCATGGGGAAGACTGGCAAAGGCATACACGATACCCGGCGTACACCTGAATATGGCACGATGCCCGGCCAGGGCACACTGGGGGAGGGTAGCGTCAGGTATCTGGGCGCTGCCGCAGCCGCCAGTATGAAGAAGACCGGTGACATAGTTGTCTTCATCCAGGGGGATGGTGCCTCGAACCGTGCTCCCACCCATGAAGCGATGGCAGTGGCAGGGGCCTGGCAACTGCCGATAATCTTCGTCATCCAGAACAATCGTTACGGTATGGGCACCGCGGTAGAGAAATCTTACAGCATTGAAGACCTGTCCTTGAGGGGTGTAGGTTACGGTTTCCCCCACGAGAGAGTGGACGGTAACGACATGATAGCCATGTACCTGGTGGCCAAGAAGCATATTGAGAGGACACGAGCCGGCGGCGGGCCCAGCCTGATTGCGGCTGATACCTGGCGATTGAGACCACACTTTGAAGGGGACTCCCAGGTCTATCGGCCCAAGGGTGAAGTTGATGAGTGGTGGAAGAGAGAGCCATTGGGACGGTACCAGAAGGAGCTTATGGACCTGGGTGTCCTGACCGAAGAGGATGTCGACCGACTGGAGGCGGAGGTAAAGGCCGAGATTCAGGCGGCTTTTGATGAGGTAGAGGCACTGCCAGTATCAATACCATCTTATAGGGCAGGCAGCCTGGAAGAACTTGAAAAAACTGCCATAGCCGAACTATAGACTGGTTGTTAAGGAGAACGTACAGAAATGGCTGTAATTAATTATGTTGGGGCGATTAACCAGGCGCTGAAGGAAGAGATGCGCCGGGATGAGCGGGTGGTAATATGGGGGGAAGACATGATCTCAATGGACGGAGTTCATGGTCAGACCCGGGATATCTATAATGAGTTCGGTGGGGACAGAATCAGGGATACCCCTATCTGTGAGCAGGCAATAACTGGTATGACCATCGGGGCGGCTCACCGGGGGCTTAGACCGATAGGTGTCTTTATGAATGCCAGCTTTGGCCTCAGTGCCTTTGATGGTATGTTTCTGCAGCTGGGCTGCAGTGGCAGTGGTTTGCCGGTGGTACTCTATGGCGTTATCGCTGGGCCAAGAGAGGATAACGGCCACGGTACGTCTCCGGAAGCCCTGTGTATTCATGCGCCGTACCTGAAGGTAGTCATGCCGTCAACTCCCTATGACGCTAAAGGGCTGTTCAAGACAGCTATCAGAGATGATAGTCCGGTGGTATTCTGGGACCATGCCTGGTGCTTCTTTATGGGCCATAAGGATGGCGCTATCGAACGTGGTGCCAACACTCAGGAAGTACCTGAGGAGGAATACCTCATTCCCTTTGGTGAGGCCGATATCAAGCGGGAAGGGTCTGATATTACCCTGGTGACCTTTTCATTTATGGTGCATCCGGCTCTGGCCGCGGCTCACAATCTGGCGAAAGAAGGCATAAGTGTTGAGGTTGTCGACCTGCGCACACTTGTGCCCCTGGATGTAGAGACCATTGTCAAATCGACAAAGAAGACGGGGCGCCTTCTTGTTGTTCACGAAGCGATGAAGCGGGGCGGTATTGCCGGTGAGATTATTTTCCGGGTACAAGAGGAGGCACCTGATTTGCTTGCGTCCTTGAAGACCCCCTTCAGGCGGCTGGCGGCTAAGAATCTGCCTCTCGATGCGGCCTTTGGTCCAATGCTTGTCCCTTCGGCGGAGACTATTGCTGCTGCTGTGAAGGAGATGGTAGTATAGGTGTAGAGCGCCCCCGCACAGATGTGAGGGGACGCAACCCTCAGAGAGTTCCAGAACAAGAAGCTGTAAACATTTATGAGGTGAGACTGCCTGCATCAGGAGTATCATCGGTGATATATGGTGTGTTAATGGGGGTGTTAACCATGAGTTGAGAGGAGTCGAAGGTCCAGCCTTAGAAAAGCAAGAAGGAGATAAGAGAATCATGGAATTACCATCAAAAGAGATTCTATTGAAGCTGTATCGGGACCTGCTTATCTCAAGGCGGGTAGAGGCCGAACTCTGGTCAAAACAGGGCAATCTAGCCGGCAGCGGCGGAGGTGCTCATCGGGGTCCAGGTGAGGAGGTGATTCCGATTGCCTTCTGCAACAACTTAACTGAGACTGATTGCTTCATGCCTAACTTCAGGACATGGGTCTGCACGCTTAGCAAGCCTGGCTTCACCCCGGCCGATATCATTGCTACGAGCCTGGGGAAGACTGGCAAGAGGAACCCCTGGGCTGCCCCCGAATATGGCATGCTGGGTGGTGGCGGCACATTGGGAGAGGCTAGCGTCAGGTATGTGGGCGCTGCCGTGGCGTCTACTATCAAGAAGACTGGTGATATAGTCGTCTTCATCCAGGGGGATGGTGCCTCGAACCGTGCTCCCACCCATGAAGCGATGGCAGTGGCAGGGGCCTGGCAACTGCCGATAATCTTCGTCATCCAGAATAATCGTTACGGCATGGGCACCTCGGTAGAGAAGTCTTACAACATTGAAGACCTGTCCTTGAGAGGTGTAGGTTACGGTTTCCCCCACGATAGAGTGGACGGTAACGATATGATAGCCATGTACCTGATGGCCAAGAAGCACGTTGAAAGATGTCGAGCCGGCGGCGGGCCCAGCCTGATTGCGGCCGATACCTGGCGATTGAGGCCACACTTCGAAGGTGACTCCCAGATATATCGGCCTAAAGGTGAAGCTGAAGAGTGGTACAAGAAAGAGCCATTGGGACGATACCAGAAGGAGCTTATGGACCTGGGTATCCTTACCGAAGAGGATGTCGACCGGCTGGAGGCGGAGGTAAAGGCCGAGCTTCAGGCGGCTTTTGATGAGGTCGATAAGCTGCCGGCAAGGACTGGTGTCTACGAACAGATGGAGAAACTTGCCATCGCCGAACTATAGACTGGTTGTTAAGGAGAACATACGGAAATGGCTGTAATTAATTATGTTGGGGCGATTAACCAGGCGCTGAAAGAAGAGATGCGCCGGGATGAGCGGGTGGTAATATGGGGGGAAGACATGATCTCATTGAACGGTGTTCATGGTCAGACCAAGGACATCTATGATGAGTTCGGTGGGGACAGAATCAAGGATACCCCTATCTGTGAGCAGGCAATAGCCGGCATGACCATCGGGGCGGCTCAGCGGGGACTTAGACCGATAGGTGTCTTCATGAACTGGGGGTTCGGCCTTTGTGCATTTGATGGCGTGTTTCTGCAGTTGGGCTGCAAAGGTCATAGTTGGCCGGTGGTGCTGTATGGCGTTATCGCCGGGCCAGGAGAGGATAACGACCACGGTATGTCGCCGGAGGCCCTGCTTATTCATGCACCGTACCTGAAGGTAGTCATGCCGTCGACTCCCTATGACGCTAAGGGGCTGTTCGCGACAGCCATCAGGGATGACGGCGCGGTGATGTTTTTGGACCATGCCTGGTGTTTCTATATGGGACATAAGGATGGCGCTATCGAACGTGGCGCCAACACTCAGGAAGTACCTGAGGAGGAATACCTCATTCCCTTTGGTGAGGCCGATATCAAGCGGGAAGGGTCCGATATTACCCTGGTAACCTACTCATTTATGGTGCATCCGGCTCTGGCCGCGGCTCACAATCTGGCGAAAGAGGGCATAAGTGTTGAAGTTGTCGACCTGCGCACTATTGTGCCCCTGGATGTAGATGCCATTGTCAAATCGGCTAAGAAGACGGGACGCCTGCTTATCGTGCACGAGGCGATGAAGCGGGGTGGTGTTGCCGGTGAGATTGCTTTCCGGGTACAAGAGGAAGCACCTGATTTGCTTGCATCCTTGAAAACCCCTATCAGGCGGCTGGCGGCTAAGAATATGCCCCTCATGGGGACCCCGGTACTTGTCCCTTCGGCGGAGACTATTGCTGCTACTGTGAAGGAGATGGTCTAGTTATAGAGCGCCCCCTGACAAATGTCAGGGGGCGTAACCCTTAGAGAGTTCTAGAAAAGGAGTTAGAAGTATGCATGAAGTGAGAATACCCAAGTTGGGAACTCAGATAGAGGATGCTGAAATCACCGAATGGGTAGCTGCGGAAGGGGAGAAGGTGACTGAGCGCCAGGTCCTTGTTGTGCTGGAGACGGAAAAAAGCAGCTATGATTTGGAGTCCGAGTTCAAAGGTATTCTGCATATCATTGTCGAGGCCTCGGATGAGAGGGTTGACGCTGGTGTGCTTATTGCTGTCCTGGCGGACTCCGAAGAGGAATACGAAAAAATTAAGTCTATGTGAGGGCCTGAAATGACTACTGAAGAAAAGAAGGAACCAACAGTCCCGGGCTCAGTGGTTGATAGCAAGAAGGTCAAGGAAGTTATCCCGCTAAGGGGAATCAGGAGGACTCTTGCTACTCACATGCACCGCAGCCTTCAAGAATCGGCACAACTATCCGGCTCTTCGGGAACAGACATGACGGAGATGATTAAGTGCCGCGAGACCCTGAATTCGAAAGAAAAAGAAACCGGCATTCACTATACCTGGACCGATTTGTTTGTCAAAATAGCGGCTGAAGCTCTCAGGCTTGTTCCCACGATGAATTCCAGCCTGATTGAGAGAGAGATAATCATCTGGGATGATATTAACATTGGCGTTGCACTGGATTTCGAGATGAGGGATGGCAGACGGGGTCTGATTGTGCCGGTGGTGCGTAATGCCGATAAGAAATCTATCGCGGACGTTCACAACTTTCTGGAGGAGATTAAAGAGAAGGGCAAAGTTGGCAAACTCATGCCGGATGATACTGCTGGCGGCACCTTTACCGTGACCAATACCGGTGCTCTGGGAGGTGGTCGTGGCTCCAGAAAAGGCACAGCCACCGGCATGGCCAGCGCCAGCACCCCTATCCTAAATCAGCCGCAGGTCGGTATCTGGGGAATGGGGGGTTACAGTGATGCGGCGGTGGTGGTTGATGGCCAGGTCGTCGTTCGGCCGGTTCTGTACCACCATCTCACCTTTGACCACCGGGTACTTACCGGGGCAGACAGCGGCATGTTTGGTGGCGCCCTGCATCGGTTAATGCTCAATCCAGGTCCGTTGCTCCTGGAATAATGCTATCTCTCTGACCAATCCTGATTTCCTTTGGTGCTGTAACCCTTTTTGTCAGGGGAATGCGTCATCCTGGAACCAGGACCGGACCGAAAAGTGATTGCGGACTCCAAACCATGATAGTCCGGCAAAACCATGAAAGATGCGAACATGCGGATCTGCCTGGAATGAAGAGAGCAGGTCCTTTCTTGGTTAGTTTGGCCGAGGTTGCGACTGGACATTTCATGACGCCAATTCCAGCTTCAAGGAGCGAAGGGTACTGACCAATAGCTCTCTAGAACTACGTGGTCGCTACCTCCATGAATCTGGCAATTCAGAGCAAAAATAACTTTCAACTCTTCCGGTATTGGAGGTTCAAATGAAGGCTCTGGTAACTGGTGGCGCAGGTTTTATTGGGATGAGCCTGGTCAATGACCTGCTTGCCCGCAATACTAGGGTAAGGGTACTTGATAAGACCAGGGGAGACCTTGACGCCTTGAAGAATCCCGCCCTGAAAATTATTGAAGCGGGTATCGAAGACCGGCAGGCCGTTCAGCAAGCAGTACAGGGTATCGATGTCATCTACCACCTGGCTGAAACCTTCTCCTCTGACCCTTATGAAATTATTGATATCGATATCAGGGGAAATGTCAATCTCCTGGAGAGCGCTGTAGAAAACAGCGTCAAGCAATTCTTTTTCGTTAGCACCCACCGCGTCTGCGGTAGACCCCGGTATATACCTATGGATGAAGAACACCCCCTTCACCCTGAAGAATCGCGGCGTCCCATGTACTCCATCTCCAAGCTCACCAGGGAACAATTATGTCTGACCTATTGGCGGGAACGTGGCTTACCGGCAACCATCTTCAGGTGGTTCTATTCTATCAGCCCTGACCGTGCCATGCAGGGCAGGGCACTGACAACCCTCATTGATAATGCCCTCAGGAACGAGCCTATCAAAGTCCCGGGGAAAGGCGGCGGCGATTTCTTCCTTGCCGATGATGCTGCCCTTGCCTTTCGCCTGGCAACGCTCAACGACAAGACTTATGGTGAGACCTTCAACCTGTCGAGCGGTCTCTATGTCTCCTGGCGGGAGATAGCCGAGCTGGTCTGTCAGTTAGCAGCCTCTTCATCAAAACTCGAAGCTGTCCCCGCGGAGGAATGGCAAGGAGATGCCTCGTTTAGCTCTGACCCCACTCTCTCATTTGAATGCGCTCTTGACATCAGTAAGGCTGAACGCCTGATGGGCTATAAATCCGGGCACAGTCCGGAGGAGGTAATGGATTCACTCAAAAAGTCGGCAAACCTGTTGGTACAGGCCAGGAAAAAGGGGTAGAGCATTCCTCGACTTGCCGGGTGAATGATAACCTGGCATAGCGGTCAACTCAAGGTTAGAGCCCGCTATGCCACATAGCAGGCAGTTATTATGGGAGGCTAGGTGACGACTAACAGCACGGCAGACAGGCTTCATTATCTGGATTGGCTAAGAGTGATAACAGTTATGCTGCTTGTCATCCCCTTCCACGGAGCACTCCCCTTCGTCGCCGGCTATTACTGGTGGGTTACGAGCGTTCAGAAGAACGTCGCAACTCAAGCGCTTGTCAATGTTCTGGACCAGTACCACATGCCACTTCTGTTCCTCATCGCTGGAGGGGCAATATGGTTCTCCCTCAGTCGCCGCAGCGGGGGCGAATTTATGCTGGAGAGGCTGAAGCGTCTTGTGGTGCCCACTGTCTTCGCGGCGCTGGCATTCGTAGCGGTCAACCACTTCCTGTCGCAGCAGCACTACTTCTATGCTGATCCCGTGAACCAGAACCTGCTCAGGATGAACCTGCTAGACCCGTTTGGCTCCTACCTTCAGCATTACCCGGACATCCTCACCAACAAGCTCATACCGTTCACCAGTGGCTGGAACCCGGGGCTCCTCTGGTTTCTCTGGTATCTCATCTTCTACACGCTGGTGTTCTTCCCACTCTTCCTTCTGGTCCGAAGAAAAGGTGGACGCTTTACCTCATGGCTGGCATGGTTCTTTGAAAAGCCCGGGGCTGTCTTCCTGCTGGCTATTCCGATTGCCCTCGTGCGGATATACCCGCCACAACCGGAAGCTATGATGAGTATCTGGACGTTCCAGACCTTTCAAGTGTTCTATTTTGTACTCTTCTTTGTCTTTGGTTTTTTCCTTATCTCGGAGCCGCGGATACGAAGGGGCCTGGAGAAGACCGGGCCGATTGCCATCGTCGGCGGTATCATCACGATGACACTGTTCATGCTCATCGTTTTCCCGCCGGGGAATGAAGTACTGGGGCCTGCCTTCTGGGAAAGGTTTGGATATGGCCCCGGCACCACAGGGAATGCCATTTTCCTGACGCTGCAGGCTTTCAATGGTTGGTTCTGGATAATCGGCCTCATCTACCTGGCAAAGCGATTCCTCAACTTCAGCAACCGCTTCCTCAGATACGCCAACGACGCGGTATTGCCGTTCTACATCTTGCATGAAACGTCTCTCGTCACGGTTGGCTACTTTGTCCTGTAGACCGACATGGCGGTCGGGCCAAAATACGCCATCCTGGTGTCCGGTGCCTTCGGAATGACGGTGGTCCTCTACGAAATTATCCGACGGACGAATATAACCCGGTTCGCCATGGGTATGAGGCTCAAGAGAAAACCGGTTCCGGCAGATAAAGGACCGGGATGACTCATGGCGGGTTGAAATGGGAAATCCTGGAATAAACTAATGGAGGTTTAAAATGATAAAGGATTTGGCACTAAAGAACAGAAGTTATCGACGATTCCATCAGGATGTTCCAATCGAGCACGAGACAATGCGAGAACTTGTTGACTTGGTGCGATTATGTGCGTCTGCTGCCAACCGGCAAGCTCTGAAATATATAATCTCAAGTGATCCCATAAAAAATGCTTTGATTTTTCCACACATTCGCATAGATAACAATCCGGTTGAAGGAGAAAGACCGTCTGCCTACATCATAGTCCTCGAAGATACACGGATAGGGTCAGTTATGCAGTACGTTGACTGCGGGATAACCGCACAGACCATTCTTCTTGGTGCTGTCGAGAAAGGTTTCGGCGGATGTATGGTGGGTAATGTGCTCCGAGACGATTTGAGAAAAGCCCTCAATATACCGTCTCACCTTGAAATCCTCCTGGTGATAGCTCTGGGTAAACCAAAGGAAGAAATGATAATTGAAGCAATCGGCGAAGATGGTTTCATGCAGCAGTGGTGGGACGAGAAAGGAACACGTCACCTGTACAAGCGAGCCTTAGATGACATTATAGTTGAATAGATATTTACTAGCAGGGTGCTGAAGAATTAAGTCTTTGTTTCCAGTTAGGCTCATGATTTTCGTAAGGTCCGAGCCTGGTAATAAGGATAAAGGAGGCAGGTAAATGAAACTGGAAGGAGAAGCAGCAATTGTTGCCGGCGGTGGCCAGGGAATTGGTGAGGGTATTGTAAAATGCCTGGCTGAGGAGGGAGCAAATGTCGCCGTGGTTGACATTAACGGTGATAATGCCAATAAAGTTGCTGATGAAGTGAAGGCGATGGGGCGGAAGGCTTTAGCGTTAGCCGCCGACCTTACCAACGACGACGAGGTAACCAGGGCGGTTAAGGAGACTGTTGACTTTTTTGGCAAGATTGACATCCTGGTTAATTGTGTTGGCGGTGTCAGCAGAGAAACAATGGAGTTGATGGCAACGAACAGGACAGCGGCAGGTGATGAACCTCTTCCTGAATTCATGAGCTTTAGCTCAGAGGTGTGGGATAGATATTACCGGTTGAACCTGAAATCGCACGTGATGCTGAGTCACGCGGTAACACCCCATTTCATGAAGCAGAAGAGCGGCAAGATAGTGAACATATCATCGGATGCAGGGAGATCGCCTGAGCCCGGTCACATGCCTTATGGTGCCATGAAAGCAGGGGACATCTCAATAACATGGTCACTGGCGAGGGCGCTGGCTCCCTATAATGTAACGGTAAACTGTATCTGCCCGGGATATGTCTATACTCCGCTTTGGGATAGAGGGGCAGCTGCCAGGCTGGAGCAAGCACGTAATGCCAGGGCTCAAGGTAAAGAGCTTCCGGCACGTTTTGCCGCCGAAGATATTGAGGGATTAACGCCCTATGAATTCTGGTTGAAGTTTATCGTTATCCCCGGTACGCCCCTGGGAAGAGAACAGACGCCGGAGGATATGGGACGTGCGGTGGTCTTCTTCGTTTCCGAAGATGCCAAGAACGTCACAGGCCAGGTATTGCATGTTAACGGCGGTCAGATTATGCGCTAGTGGATAGCTAATAGTTCGTGGCCGATTGGCGTGTATTGACAAGCCCCCGGTAAGGACTAAACTCAAGTTCCAAAATGAGGCATACAGCATATCATTGGCGACAAAGCAGTGAAGGTCAGGATACCTCATTGCGAATTGAAATGGGAAATACTAATTAGAGGTGGTTTATTATGAAGGCAGTATCTATTGCTGGCAAAGGTAAGGTTCAAATTGAAGAAATCCCGAAACCCGAGGTGCGCCCCGGTACGCTCTTAATAAAGGTTACCTACTGTTCGTTGTGTGGCAGTGACATAGAACGGGTTTACGGGGCTCATTGGGATACTAATGACCCCCGGTTGGAGAGTATCAAAGGGTCTATCCTTGGTCATGAGTGGGTTGGCACGGTGGAAGAAATAGGTGAAGGGGTTGAAGGCTGGTCTGTTGGCGAGCGTACCGTTGATGGAAGGCTCTTTTGCGGACGGTGCTGGTACTGTGTCAGGGGGATGCCTTTTATGTGCATGGGGGGACGGGTAAGAGGTCATCCCTATGATGACGTTCAGTCGGACACCCCTCCCCCTCCACAAAGGTATGGTGCTCTGACCGAATATGTTGTCCGCCCCGCTGCTGGCCGCCTCAAAGTGGCCGACCATGTCTCCGATGAAGAAGCTGCCATGTCTGAACCACTGGCCACCGGAGTAACCTCTGTTCTTAATGCCGAGGTAAGGCTGGCTGATGCGGCGGTAATCATTGGTGTCGGTCACATTGGTCTCTCTGTACTGGCGGCGGCAAAGGCTGCTGGCGCAGCGCCGATCATTGCCATCGACAAGATTGACGCTCGCCTGGAGATTGCCCGGCAGATGGGTGCCAATATCACTCTCAACGCCGATAAAACCGATGTCATTAAAGAGGTGGTCGCTATCACCGAAGCCGGCCCCGACGTTATCTTTCTCGGCGTCAGTTCCCAGGCTCCCGGCATTGTTGAACAGGCTTTTGAAATGGTCAGGTATCATGGCAGGATTATGATCACCGGCAATGCGGCACCAGCGACTCTTCAGCCGGGAAAATGGCTGACCAAAGAGGTGAGAGTCGAGGGGACCGTTCATATGGGCGAATCAATGATTCCGGCGATGAAGCTGATAGAATATGGGCAGGTCAATCTCAAGCCGATGGTCACCGAGGTCATCCCGCTCGAGGAAGCTCAGCGTGCATTTGATTCCCTCCATGATGGGACAAATGTGGCTGTGGTATTAAAACCTTAGCGGAATCCGAAACCAGATTCTGCCGGTGTCCCCCAGATACAATCTTTCCCCCCTTCCTCGGTAGGAAGGCTCTTCCTGGACAGGAAGGGGGTCAGGGGGATAGTCGAAAGGGTTTTTCATAGGCTTGCTAGAATGACAGGGACTGTAAAGGCATTTGTAAGACACTACACTGGCAACACGATATGGCCCATTGTTTCCTCTGAGCAATGTAAACGTTGCCACGTCTGTTGCTCCACAGGCATACTATGGTTGACACGATTTATTGCGGGTAGTAATATACGCTACAAGCGGAATAGTGAGTGCTTGAACGAAAGGAGGTGAGCGGCCTCCACCTTTTCTGCTCGCTACATGCTGGTTAGCCATCACCAGCTCTTGCCAGAGGCATGGTGAGAGTGCTATACTCGATTCACGTTAACAACTTAATAATGGCGGGGAGCTTGGGGAACCAGGCTGAGAGGATGTGCTTGATCATAGAGCGTGATCACCCACATCGACCCTGATAACCTGATCCGGGTAATACCGGCGGAGGGAATGTAAGCACGGCAACACAGAGGGCTACCCTCCATAAAGGGTAGCCCTTTTTGTATGTGGAGTAAACCCGATGAGAGCCTTAATACTGGTCAATGGCGAACTGTATCAACCCGATGTCCTGCGAAGCAGAATCCGCGCCGAGACATTCGATCTGGTGCTCGGTGCTGATAGGGGCGCACGCTATGCCTGTACCCTCAATGTCGCCCTTGATGCGATCATCGGCGATATGGATTCGCTCTCAGATTTGGAGCAACAGGGCATCGGTAGCACTAAGTTTGTCTCCTATCCGGCAGAAAAAGACGAGACCGATCTTGAATTGGCGCTTCTCTACGCTGAGGAACAGGGAGCCGATCAGATTGTAATGGTCGGTGCAATGGGTGGGCGTATGGATATGACCATCTCCAACATCCTGCTGATAACTCATGCAAGCCTCGATTCATGCAGAATCGAAGTGTGGCACGGGGAACAAACGGGATGGGTCATCAAGCCGCCGGGTGGAGATATTTCCGGGCATCCCGGAGATACGGTCTCATTGATTCCACTGGGTGGCGATGCCACAGGCATCACGACGAAGGGATTGAAATACCCCCTTAAGGATAAACGACTCACCTTTGGCCCGGCACGGGGAATCAGTAACCTGCTGGAAAAACCATCCGCCCATATCAAACTATCAGGGGGTATTCTTCTGGCGGTCCATACTCCCGGCAGGGCATGAGAAAGGTAAGGAGGAAGGTTATGACAGAAAAACGGACCATGAACGTAGGTGTGCAGGTCTTGCCTCTAGTTGAGGATGTCTACTACATCGTCGATAAGGCAATAGAGGCCATTCAGGCCAGCGGCGTCAAATATGAGGTCGGGCCATTGGAAACGACCCTGGAAGGCGATGATCTGGACCAACTGCTTGAGGTAGCCAAGTCCGCGCACCGTGCTTGTTTTGAGGCGGGTGCGGGCAAAGTAGTGACCATCATCAAGATCGCTGACGCACTGGAAGGCACCTCGATTGAGGGGAAAGTCGGCAAGTATAGAAAGGTAGATTAGTGAACTGGCGCAGGGATTTCGTCCCTCCCACAGCATTGATCGCCATCCTTATCATCGGCTGGTATTTCGTGGCGAAGGTCAGCGGACTGAGTTCGTTTATCCTGCCTACTCCGCTTGATGTCATCCAGGCCGGATGGGAAACGCGAGCTCTCTTACTGGACGCCATCGGCACCACGTTGCTGGCGACCGGGATCGGGTTGTTGTTGGCCCTCATAGCGGGGATTGGGATAGCCGCCCTTGTGGATTTCTGGCCTCTGGCGCATCGCGCCCTGTATCCGATTCTGGTCGTGTCACAGACCATCCAGATACTCGCTATTGCCCCGATCCTGATCATCTGGTTCGGGTTTGGTGTAACGCCCACGATATTGATCGTGGTGTTATTCTGCTTCTTCCCGTTGGCCATCAGCACCGCTGATGGCCTGACATCCTCGGACCCGGAGTTGATTGCTTTGCTCCGCGCGATGGGGGCAAAGAAGAGACAGATATGGCGAATGGTCCGCCTGCCTTCGGCTTTGCCATCGTTCTTTTCCGGCCTGCGGTTGGCCGTAACCTATAGCGTGGTCGCGGCAACCATCGGGGAATGGGTGGGCGGCTCTCCCGGATTGGGATTGTATATGCTCCGCTCAAAGAACGCGCTGGCAACCGACCAGGTATTCGTTGCCATGTTCATCACGTCACTATTGAGTGTAGGCCTGTTCATGACAGTCTATGGTATCGAACGGTTAACCCTGCCCTGGTACCACTCCACACAACGAACGGAGCAATGGGAAGGGCCTGGAATCTATTAAACTACGGAGGAATATAATATGAAACGTCTGTCTTTAGTTACCGTACTACTGCTCATGGCACTGATAACTACTTCCTGCGGAAGCCCCGTAGATGAGGAACTTACTCCTGTTATGTTCATCTTGGATTGGGTCCCGAACACCAATCACACCGGAATCTTCGTGGCGGAAGCAGAAGGCTACTTTGAGGAAGCTGGCCTCGACGTTGAGATCATCCAACCCGGCGAAGTACGCGCTGAAGCCGCAGTCGCCGGCGATGCCGCTGATTTCGGCATCAGCTTCCAGGAACAGGTCACGCTCGCACGCGCTGATGATGTGCCCATCGTCTCTATCGCGGCAGTGCTCCAGCATAACACATCCGGTTTTGCCTCCGCCGCCCATCTGAACGTCACCAGTCCGGCAGATTTCGAGGGTCTACGCTATGGGGCATGGGGTTCGCCGTTTGAGTATCCCACGCTTGAAGTTCTGATGAGTTGCGCGGGCGCCGATTTCAGCCAGCTTGAGATCGTGAATACAGGTTGGTCCGACCCTTTGGCCTTGATTGCTGAAGGCCAGATCGACATGGCATGGATATTCTACGGCTGGCAGGGCTTTCAGGCGCAGCAGCAGGGTGTTGCTCTCAATGTGGTGATGATGGAAGACTACTTCGACTGCATTCCCGACTACTACACCCCGGTGGTTATCGCCAGTGAGGATACCATTGCCAATCGACCGGAAGTCGTCCGAGCCCTCATGAAAGCTCTCTCACGCGGGTATGATTTTGCGACAGAGAATCCGGGCAAGGCCGCCGATATTCTGCTTGCCGCCGTACCTGAACTCGATGCTGAACTCGTCAAAGCAAGTCAGGACTGGCTTTCGGAATACTACAAGGCTGACGCACCACGTTGGGGTGAACAGAAAGAAAGCGTCTGGCAGGAGTATGCCGATTGGATGGTTGAATACGGCATTCTGTCAGCCTCCATCTCTGCCTCTGATGCCTTCACCAACGAGTTTTTGCCTTAAAGTATAGATTGCCATAATCCCCTCTAAGTGCCGAAGATTTTAAGGAGGGATTCTTATCATTAATAATGAGTCGCTATGACCACACCACGTATCGAATTGAGACATGTCAGTAAGACCTTCTCCGGGATTAATCACGCTGTCCCGGCATTAAAAGATATCTCTTTCAAGGTTATGCCCGGCGAGTTCGTCACCATCATTGGGGCAAGCGGAAGCGGCAAAAGTACGCTTTTTAATCTCTGTGTAGGGCTCCTTGAACCCGATGAGGGCGAAATCATTATCGATGGCGAAAGGCCGGAAAATCGCACGGGGATGGTAGGCTATATGCCTCAGCGTGACTTACTTCTCCCATGGCGAAGCGTGCTGGATAACGTCCTCATCCCATTGGAGATTCAGGGCATCTCCCGAAGAGAATCACGACAGAAAGCCCTTGAGATGCTCCCTCACTTTGGATTGGAAACCTTTGAGAAGGAATATCCCTCGGCTCTCTCCGGGGGCATGCGCCAGCGTGCCGCCCTCCTGAGAACATGGCTCATGGGACGCTCTACGCTACTCCTTGATGAACCATTCGGTGCATTGGATGCCCTGACTCGCAAAGAGCTTCAAAACTGGCTATTGAGGGTCTGGCAGGAATTCGGGCGGACAGTGATGTTCATCACCCATGATGTTGAAGAAGCCGTCTATCTTGCCGACCGGGTTATCGTGTTAAGCGCCCGCCCGGGCGAAATCAAACGTGAATTTAAGATCGATTTACCACGCCCCCGGCGTCAGGGGATGATCGCAGAACCTGAATTCGGTGAACTGGTACGAGAATTACTCGCCGAGTTAGGGGTTGATGTTTGAGCGAGATCATCAACAAGCTCAGAGAAGCCGAAGTCTTACTGAACCAGGGAGGCTCGGTGCGGACGGCCATCCGAATTTGATATCTGGCCAGGAAGCCTGGATAATAGACTGATACTCAAGATAAGGAAAGGAGACAGAACTTTGGACCTGTCACAGTTCGTACTGGAGGGAAAGACCGCCCTGGTGACCGGAGGGAGCCGAGGCATCGGTGAGGCAACCGCTATAGCACTGGCCAACGCCGGCGCCGATGTGGCTGTTACCAGCCGGAAGCTGCCGGAACTGGTAAGGGTGGCCGACCGCATCAGGGAAGTGGGGCGCAAGTCGATGGCGGTCGAGACGCATGTGGGGCGCATGGACCAGCTTCAGCCCCTGGTAGACAAGGTGGTGTCCGAGTTCGGAAAGATTGACATCCTGGTCAACAACGGCGGCACCAGTGTGGCCTCACCGGCCATGGAGTACAGTGAGAAGGCCTGGGACTCCGTCATGAACCTGAACCTGAAGGGCCTCTTTTTCCTGAGCCAGGCCGTGGCAAGGGTGATGATGGAAAACGGCGGCGGCAACATCATCAACGTTACATCCATCAGCGCCTTCAAACCGGAGATACCAACCTGTGCCTACTCTATCAGCAAGGCGGGGGTCGTGATGGCGACCCAGTGCATGGCCATCGAGTGGGCGCAGCACAACATCCGGGTGAACGCAATTGCACCGGGACCGATAGACACGCACCTCTTCAACGCCAAGTACGCCGTTCTGCCCGAGGAAGAGGCCGAACAGCAGCTGGCCGGGATAGCGACAAGAGTGCCGCTCAGGCGTATAGGCCAGCCCAATGAAATAGCTGATGCGATGGTGTTCCTGGCATCCAATGCTTCCAGCTACCTGACCGGACAGACCATCACCATAGACGGTGGTCTTACGCTAAGGTAGCACTACCGAAAGGCAAATCTGACGAACCCTGGCGTTGTTACACGGATAGATGGAGGAGACTCCATCTATCCATCCACGTACATTGTACATGCCGTCAGTTATTAGGTAGCTGATTGAAGCGGTTCACAGTGTACTATATACTAGTCAACAAATACATTTAATCGAGGAGATGGTGATGAAAACAAGGAAATTCGACTGTGTTGACTATGAGGAAGATGGTCCGATTGCCATCATACGAATGAACAATAATGAGCGCCGTAATTCACTTAATTTATCGATGCGGAGGGGTCTCAATGGTGCCTTCGGGCAGTTCGAGGAGAATGATAACATCAGGGTGGCTATCCTCACAGGGGTAGGTAATTCCTTTTGTTCAGGACAAGATACGAAAGATATGGTAGGGCTGTCTGAGGAGGAGCGGCAGAGGCAAGCCGAAGAGAGGAGAAAGCTAAACAGATGGGGTGCATTTGAGCACAGAGACCGTATACCTAAACCGGTCATCGCTGCTGTAAATGGTTGGGCAATTGGATACGGGTGGTTTGTCGCTATGGGTTGTGACCTGGTGGTGGCAGCGGAAAGCGCCATTTTCTGGCAGAATGAGCCGTTATTCGGGTATCAGGGTGGGGGGCAGGCAATTGCTACCCAGATGCTCCCTTTTCACCTCGGAGTAGAGATAGCACTGGCCGCTAAAATGACCCCACAGAGATGCTATGAGATTGGCCTGATAAATAAAGTAACGCCAGATGACCAGCTAATATTGACAGCCAGAGAAATGGCACAGAATATATGTGAACTAGCTCCCCTCTCAGTGAGAATTATCGTGGAAGCTTGTAGAAGCGCAAGACTCTCGAACGTGGTACCTTCATCAGTTGCCTTGGCACGGTGGCAGGAATTCAATTATTTGCCCAATACGCAAGATGTCCGTGAGGGGTTCAAAGCCTTTGTTGAAAAGAGAAAACCAGAATGGAAAGGAAGGTAGGACTCTTTAGCAGACAGAGTATTTAAGTAGCGAATAGCCAGATTGTGCGACGGCTTGCAGCCAGTTACCCCTTGGGGTGAGACTCTACGCCCCCGGTATCTCCTTATGCCTCCAGCGCCCTCTCAAGTGACGGCCTTCACCTTCACCTCGGCGACACCCGTGAGCACCGGTTCACTGTTCTGGTTCTGGCAGAGCACTTCACATCTGACGCGGCTGTGGTCTTCATCCTTCTCAACCGCCGTTATCTCTCCGCTCACGGATATCGTGTCGCCGGGACGGGCTGGTGCCCTGAACCTGACATCGAGCCGGCCGCCACTGAGCCAGTCCCGGCCGAAGGCCGCCGTCATCATCTGTGAGACATAGGCCAGCACCAGCATACCGTGGGCAATAGTACCACCGAGCGGCGTCCCCCTGGCATAGTCTTCGTCGATATGGATAGGATTAAAGTCCCCGCTGGCCTCAGCGTAGCGGTTGATGTTCGCCTGGCCGATACCCTTGCTAATCCCGGGGATACTTACCCCTTCTCTCAACTCCGGTAGCAACGTTACAGACCTCCCCTCAGGGTGCACTATCCTCATTCTTCTCAGGCAGTATGAAGTCCGTCCTCCCCCGGAAGACCACACGGTCGCCGTCCTTGCAGGCGCTGAGGTTTATGCTGAGTAAATGAAACCGGCCCCGCTTCTGCATCCGGCCCACACTGGCATAGCTGGTGATGGTGTCGCGGTTATCTGCCGTATCGACGAACTCCACTACCTGAGAGACATGGACCGCGCCGTCAGGAAAAGAGACCGCCTTTGACAGTGCCGCCAGAACCTGGGCAGCAATGGCCATCGGCGGGACCAGGTCTGAGTCCCGATACAAGCTGCTATCCTCCTCCACAGCCTCAAGATAGGCACCGACCATTGAGGAATCCACCCGGTAGCTGGCCGGTGGGAACTCGTAGCCCGCTTCCAGCTGACGATAGTCAATCTGTTCGTGTTCCGGCATCTGGCCCCCCATGACGGCTGCCCGCAGTTGGTTAATACTCCTGAAATGATAACATACGGATGTTACAGGTATGCGGGCTTATTGTTAGCCACCGGAGCAGCCTTTGTCAAGGGGTGTTCTCGTCCGGTACATTGGCGACACTCCGGTACAGCCGATGCTGCTTCCCACACAAGAAGAGAACTTCCCCTCCCGGCACAGTAGTATTGAAGCGCCTGAAACGACACTTCCCGGTGCCTGGATAGACGCGCTCAGGTCTTTCTGGAAACGGTACAACCCTGGTACCTGTGCTATAATCCAGAGGACGGTAGTCTGTACTAAAGCAAGTCAGAGGAGGATATATTTACGATGAACGACGTGAGCTACCGGATTGTGAGGACTATCCGCTGCAAGAACACCAACGTCCCGGGCACTCTGGGCAAGCTAACGACGGCCATCGGTCACGTTGGCGCAGAAATCGGCAACATCAAGACCGTACACCTCGGTCATCACTTCACTGTCCGCGACATTGACATCCTTATCGAGAGTGAAGAGCGCCTCACACGCTTGATAGACGAGGTCTCCAAGCTTCAGGAGGTATCCGTCCTCCAGGTCCGGGACGAAGTGCTGGAGCTCCACCGCGGCGGCAAGATAAAGATGGTGAGCACCGTCCCCCTCGATACCCTGGACGCCCTCAGCAAGGTATACACCCCCGGGGTAGCCGAGGTATGCCGCCTCATCGCGGGGGAGCCGGACTGGAAGGATGCCTATACCGTCATCCCCTACTCCGTTGCCATCGTAACCGACGGTACTGCCGTGCTCGGACTGGGCAACATCGGTCCGGAGGCGGGAATGCCGGTGATGGAGGGAAAGGCGGCCCTCCTCCAGCACCTCGCCGGAGTCAGCGGAATACCGATACTGGTCAACACCACTGACCCGGATGAAATCGTGGCCACCGTGAAACATATCGCGCTCACTTTCGGGGGAATCCACCTGGAAGACATCGCATCACCGCGCTGTTTCCAGATTGAAGACAGGCTGGAGGAAGAGCTTGACAGACCCGTCATGCACGACGACCAGGAGGGCACCGCCGTGGTGGTCCTGGCAGCCCTGATGAATGCCTGTGAACGCACCGGCCTCGTCCTTGAGGAAGCCAGGGTGGGCCTCATCGGCCTCGGTGCCGCTGGACTGACCATCGGGGAGTTCCTCCTCCGGTATACCGGCAAACCGGCACTGGGCGTCGCCAGGACCGAGGTCAGCACACTGCGTCACGCCGAGCACGGCGGCATTCCCTCCAGCTTTGACGAAATCATGCAGACCGCCGATATCGTTATCGCCACCTCAGGAGTGAGCGGCCTCATCGAGCCGAGCATGGTGAGAAAGGGGCAGGTCATCTTTGCTCTGACCAACCCGTACCCGGAAATTGCCCCGGAGCTTGCCCTGGCCTCGGGGGCATCGCTGGCAATCGATGGTAAGACGGTGAACAACGTTATTGGCTATCCGGGAATCTGGCGCGGTACACTGGACGCCAAGGCGGCCAGGATAACATACGAGATGTATCGGGCGGCCAGTCTCGCCATTGCCCGTATCGCCAGGGAAAAGGAGCAACTCGTCCCCAGCCCCATAGACCCGGACGCCCACCTGGCAGTGACTCACAGTGTAGCCAGGGCCGCGATGGAATCGGGTGTTGCCCGGCGGCAGCTTGACGACGACTACTTCGAAGATACCGTTATTGAGCCACCCCCCGAAGTGTAAGGTAAAGCAGGAAAGAATGCTGGAAAGAAAACGGGGCCTGCCACTGGTTCCTGAGAAACTGGACTCGCAACCGGTCACGGACGATATCTGCGTCGTCCAGAACAACGTCGTCGGGCAGGACGCCCACACGGCGTACACCAGTTGGGTGACCACGCCCGATGGCACGGTCGTGATTGACCCGGGCAACTTCCGCACCTGCTCCATGATTAACGAGGAAATAGCTCGGGAATCAGGCAAGCCGGTCCGATACCTGATATACACCCATGCCCACATGGACCATATTGGCGGTGCCGCCGCCTTTGACGACCACCATCCCAGGATAATCGCCCACGAAAATGCGATACCACGGCTGGAGCGCTACGCTCTAACCGCAGGATATATCCGCCGCATAAACAGCATCCAGTTCCACTTCGACATCCCGCCGGGTCGGCACTCTCCGGTCTATCCCACGGAGACCTACCGCGACGAATACCGCTTCGAGCTTGGCGGCAGGACCTTCGAGCTGTTCCACGGCAAGGGCGAGACCGACGACCACACACTGGTCTGGGTGCCGGACTTGAAGGCGGTGTTCTGCGGCGACCTGCTGGAGGCTTCGTTTCCGAACCTGGGCAATCCGTTCAAGGTGATGCGCTACGCCCGCGAATGGGCGGAAGCGCTGGAAAGGGTACTGGCACTCGACCCCGACTTTGCCATCGGCGGCGACGTTGTCCTCGTCGACAGGGCCAGGATACGGGAGTTATTCAAGGATAACATCGAAGTGCTCAGGTTCCTGGAGGATTCGGTGGTGAATGCCGCCAACGAGGGCAAGAACCTGGAGCAGATGATTGAGGACATCCAGCTCCCGCCACACCTGCAGAACAGCCCCAACCTGCGGCAGGAGTACTCGCGCCGGGAGTTCGCCATCTACAACATCTGGAAGCGCTACTGCGGCTACTTCGATTTCAGCCCCTCGGGGCTGTTGCCCCGGCCCGGACGCGAGATTGCCGGCGTGGTACGTGAACTGGTTAGCAGCGACGAGACAGTGCTGGATAAGGCACGGGAGCTTATGGAATCCGGCCAGTTGCAGCTTGCCCTGGAAACGCTGGACATCATCCTGAAGGTAGACTATGAAGACGTGCCCACCCGCCATATCAGGCAGCAGATACTCAAGAAACTTGCCGGCACGGACACCTGTATGATGTCCCGCAATGTCTGGACACACTACCTTGAAGAGGACGAGGCATTCCTGGCGGAGCAGACGGAGGAAGGCTAGGCGGTAACACCGGCCGCTTGTGGAGGCAACCATGGAAAACGCAGGTCCGGAGGATACGGGAAGGGAGAGCGGGCAAACCGGGACTGACCCGGTGGCGCTTCCCTCAGGCAAGAAGACCTGCCCCGGCTGCGGCACCGTGAATGAGGCGTCATCGGCCTATTGCTATCGCTGCGGCCTGAAGCTGCCCACCGAGGTTCGTTCCGGGGCCGAGGTGATGGGAAACCCGGCCGGATTCTGGATAAGGTTCCTGGCCTTCATACTGGACCAGGTGCTCCTTTCGGTTGTCGGAATTACCATCAGTCTGCTGGTCACGGACCTCACGCTGGCAGACATGCTGGCACGCGCAATTGACCCCGAAGCACCCTTCCTCTGGAATGAGTTGTTCACCACCTTCGCCCTGGAAGCTGGCTACTGGACGATTACGATAGGCACGTGGGGCAGGACGGCAGGCAAAGCGTTACTGCGTATCAAGGTCACACGGGTTGACGGTTCAAGTGTCTCGTATCCCCGCAGCTTCGTCAGATATCTGGCCTACTATATCTCGTGGTTTACGCTGGGTCTTGGCTTCCTGGCCATACCTCTGAACCCACGGAAGAAGGGACTGCACGACCTGGTGTGCGATACCAGAGTAATACGAACGTGACACACGAAAGCCTGCTCTTATGCAGTTCATTGTAATCCTGGTCATTGCCTTCGCCCCCGGGGTATTCTGGCTCTGGATGGTCTACCGCCGGGACCGATACCGTCCGGAGCCCAGAATGCTGGTGGTCCGGACGTTCATCTGGGGTATGGTGGTATCCATTCCGGTGGCTTTGCTGGAATTCGGCCTGATATTCATAGTAGACCCGGGGGTAATCATTTTCCCCGAGGTCGGCCAGCTTTCCCTTGGTACCGCTGCCTACATATCCTTCGTCGTGGCCGGCGTGACCGAAGAACTAGGCAAGTACCTGGTAGTGCGTAGAACGGTATACCGCTCACCCTACTTCGATGAGCCGATGGACGGCCTGGTTTACGCATCGGCTTCGGCTCTCGGTTTCGCCTCACTGGAGAATGTCGGGTACCTCCTGACCTACGGCTGGGAGGTAATCTTGATGAGAGGCCCTTTCTCCACTCTGGCCCACGTGCTGTTTTCCGCGATGTGGGGCTATCCGCTCGGAGTGAGCAAGGTCAGACAAAAGGGGATGAGAGCCTGGACATTGCTGGGACTGCTCTGCTCGATGGCCGCTCACGGCCTGTTTAACTTCCTCATCTTCACACAGAGTGCCTATTCCCTCCTGGTGATACCGCTGTTCCTCGGTGCGGGCGCTGTCTTCTTCTTCATGATGAGGCGGGCAAACCGGCTTTCACCATTCCGAGAGATGGTCGGGCAACTGCTGGTGGTCTGCCCGAATTGCGGCGACAAGGTACCCGGCTACGCGAGCTTCTGCATGACGTGTGGTGCCGGGATGGCGGAGGCCGGGCAAGACGGACCTGCTTTCTGTGGCAAGTGCGGGGCTGCCCTGGACCGTGAAGCTGCCTTCTGCACCTCCTGTGGCAGTCGTATCCTCAGGAGCCAGTCAAAGTAGGGATGAAGCCCTGAGCGTAAGCGAAGAATCTCGCCGCAAAGCTGTTCTGATGCCGTGTCCTGATGTGGTATAATCACGCAATGATGTGGTATAATCACGCAATATTGTACAACCCCGCCGCCTCTGCGGCATCGTTCACTGAGAAAGGAGACACAATGGCGGAAGGGAACAAGGTCCAGTGGGTCTACTCCTCGAAGAATAACCGTGAGCTGGTGGAGCGCTACGACCAGTGGGCCAGGGACTATGATGCAGACCTTGCCGATGATTTCGACTACCGCAGCCCGCAAATGGCTGCCGAGGTTTTCGCCCGATACGTTCCCCGGAACGCCAGAGTCCTGGATGCAGGCGCCGGTACCGGGCTGGTGGGAGAGATACTGGCCGGTATGGGATACAGTACCCTGGTCGCCATGGACATGTCGCCGGGAATGCTGGAGGAGGCTCGCAAGAAGAGCGTCTACACCGAGCTCCACCGGATGGTCATGGGTGAGCCACTGGACTTTCCCACGGACTCCTTTGACGCCGTTATTTGCGTTGGCACGCTTACCGTAGCGCATGCTCCGGCTAGCTCCCTCGATGAACTGGTGCGTATCACCAGGCCCGGGGGGTACATAGCCTACACCCTCCGCCCGGACGTCTATCAGAAGGACGGTTTCAAGGAAAAGCAGTCCGAGCTGGAATCAGCGGGTAAGTGGAAACTGGTGGAAGCGACCGAGCCGCTCCAGACACTCCCCAGGGGCGAGCCGGACGTCCTCATGCAGGTATGGGTATACCGGGTCTGACCGGCGAATACGCCAGGTGCTGTGACTAACCAGGTCGAGTCCTGAGGCGGGGCATGCGCCTCACCAGGGAGGGGACCAGTTCCACCCAGGTTTTCTGTAACCTGCCCTTTTGCAGTCGACTTAGCTCCTTCCGGGAACTGAACTGGGTCTCGATGTAAGCCTGGGCGATTGCGCCGATTGCTTCGGCCTGAAGCGGCAGGGCCAGTGCCAGCCGGGCGCAGTACTCCAGGGGTGTTTCCTGCATTACCGGACCCATTTTGCCCAGTGCAGCCAGCCGACTCATCTTCCGGTAGGCATCCGTGGGGTCGTTAATACGCTTGAGACGCTGGAGCCAGAATGCATAGCCTCCCCTGACGGCAAAGAATATCACCACCGGAACAGCGATGATGAAGAAGTAGACGTATAGCTGCGGCCCGGGCAGCGTTATACGGTTGGTACTTCTCCTCACGAAATCCTCCCCCGTCGGGCCGAATATCTCCTCTTGCGCCAGCATCAGGGTGGGGTCTATCATCTCCATGAAATCTGTTTCATCCCCGACTCCGACTATGGCATCCGTACTCCCCCCGACGGGTGTGGCCGAGAACTCCACCCACCCGAGACCGGGGAAGTAGACCTCGGTACGGGCGTGATAATGAAGGACGCGCAGGAGGTAGCTTTCCGCTTCCTCGTCATAATCGCCTTCTAGGTACCCGGTGTTCAGCCGGGTCGGGACATCTACGCAGCGCAGCATGACCGCCATCGCCGAGGCAAAAGAGGTGCACACCCCCTCCTTTGATTCAAAGAGGAAGTGGTCCACAGCATCGGCGTCTTCCGGGGGGACATCCGCCTCTATATCATATTCCAGGCTGTTGATATATGTCCTGACCGCCACTACTTTGTCGTACTGCGATTCCGCCTCCCGGGTAATATCTCTGGCAAGCTCCCTGATACGCGCTGGAAGACTGGCGGGAAGTTGCAGGTAGCGTTCCGTGACCTCTTCCGGATAGTCCTCTCCGACCAGGGACAACTCGTCCGGTGTGTACGAAGTCACGCTTGCCACTACCGTGTATTGCTGGTAGGGCTTCATCAGCCGCGGCGTAACGACGGCTATCACGTCGCCAGGTTCGGTCAGACCTTCTTCATCCTCACCTGTCTGTCCGGAGAATACGACAGTCAGGTTTCTACCAGGCTCTTCTTCCGTGAACGTCTGCAAAATCACCGGCATGGCGGATGAGTGGAAATCGCCCACGGTGAGTACGACATCAGTCTTCAGCTTATTCTCAACCGTATAGGTCAACTCCTCACCGATACTAATGGGCCTGGCCTCAACTGCGTCCTCGTAGGCAGCGATTTCCCGGTCACCTATCTCGCTGCTCGTCCATCCCCACGGGTGATAGACATCATACCGCCTGGTACGCCAGTATGCCGGCCGGTCGGCAGTAACAATGAAATGCACCCGCCCGCTCGTACTCAGCGGGTCCTTGAAGGACAGTGTCTGCTGCTCGCTACTATCAATCAGGCTCCACTTGGCGCGCACACCGGCAAAGATATTAAACCACTGCCCCCGGGCACCATCCTCAGTCAGGTAGCCGCCGACCGAACCCAGGCCTATCTGGTCTATCGGGGGCTGGGGCACGAACCAGGCCGTAGCCACACTCAGCATGCTGATGCAGACTACCGCCCCCACCAGGTAGACCACTCCCCGGTACGGGAAGCTGTTGGTCCGCTGGCCGAACCATACGCCCTGCCTGGCCAGGTTCACCTGCCCGATAAGCAGCATTGCCACCAGCATGTAGACAGGCAGGAAGGCATAGTCCTCCCGTGGTAAATTGCTGAGGTTAATCATGACAGCGAGTGTACCGAGGCCGACGGCCACCCACACGTTCTGCCGGCGCAGGATATACCAGGTGGAGAGAAATCCAATAACCCAGATGACCAGGCTGAGGAACATGGCAAAGTAGGTCGTCCCCTCGCTGGGTCTTGCCCCGCTGATCGCCACCCACCAGGCGCGAAAGGCCGATTCTGTCTCCGAAAAAGGCATCAGGCCAACCGCCTGCCAAACGGTCACCCCCAGTCCGAGAACAACCATCAGGGGGTACGCAATCCTGGCAGACAGCCGGCTCCTGGCCAGCAGAAGACCGGCCAGCACGGCAAGGAGAAGGGCTGTTATCAGAGAGGGCTGGGGACTTATCCAGTGGGCCTGCTCAATCGACCACGTAGCAACTGCCAGGGTAAGAAAAACCAGCAGGGCGCTGCCCCATTCCTGCGGGCTGCCGACTCCGGCACGGATTACCGACCACAGCAGCACCGGCAGTCTGCGTCCGATTACCGTGCGAGACAGGTATCCCCGTATCCTGCCGCCACGCCCGTCAGATGCCTTTTCCTCCATACCTCTCCCCCCAGACCCTACATGAATCTCGCATGCAGTAACGAGGCCCGGTTATCCAGTGCCCGGGCAAGCTCGTCTCCCTGTCTGACGACATAGACCTGGACACCGGTTGAACTGAGGTTGCGCGCCGCATTGGCCATACTGGTCTCACCGCCAAAGCTGGCGGGGTCAAGCAGCACCACCACAATGGAGTCCACGCGGTTTTTCAGTTGCCGGACAGCGTCCGCCAGACTGCCCGTAATCGCCGGTGTGACAATAATAACAGTAGAGTTACCCCTGAGATACTCCATGTGGTCGGAGATGACCTGGCCCACGGATACCTCGCCGGTGGCCCTCATCAAAGCAAGGGCTTCCAGCATACGCCATAGATGGTCATCGCCCCTCTCCGGCGGAATCAGGTAGGTCTGCTCGCCTGAAGCCGCCAGCCCGACCCTCATCCCGCTCTGCAGGTGCTTTCTGGCCAGTGATGCCGCGATGGTCACACCATACTCCTCGGTGGTCTCCTCCCCGTGGCCGAAGTGTGAAGTCTCCTGCATATCCAGGATAATCCACACCGTCTTCGAGCTGTCATAAGAGCGGTCGGCATCAAACACCTTGACCAGGAGCTTACCGGTATGAGCTGTACCCGGCCAGTGAATGTGGTTGAGGCTGTCACCACTGCTGAATTCGCGTACGCTGGATGCGTTCGGACTTATCTGGCTGATGGCCTGGTAACCGGAGCCGTAGCCGAATTCATTGAAGGAAGACGCCTTGAACAGGGGCAGGTCAAACGTCGCCGGGTAAATTAGGATACTGTGCGGTTCTCCCACGGTGCGCTGCCGCGAGAAAAGGCCGAAGGGGTCTGCTGCCGTTACCGTGACGGCACCCAGGTAGTACCTTCCCCGACGATGGCAGGTAAACGTGGACTGCCATTCATGGGAACTCCACCGTGGCAGGTTGAGGATAGCGGGCTCACGGTGCCCGGGCAGGTCGGTGCTCTCCTCCACCCTGAGCCAGAGCTTGGGTATCCGGCTATCATTGGTTACCGTAATCCGCTGCTGGAACTTCTCCCCCACCTGGCTGTGCTCCGGCGGAGACTCGGCCTCGGCGCTGATACCATGTATGCCCAGTACCGACCAGATGTAGCTCACCACCGGCACCAGCACGGAAAGGAAGAAGAGGCGCAGGAACAACGTGGAGCCTCCCACCAGTGCCAGTGCAAGGAGGACTACCGGGACTATGTAGACAATCGTTCGTACCTTCATCTCGTCACTGCGAAGAGATTACCCTGAAGTAGAAGCCCGCGGCGCATTCCCGACACTACGGTCTGAGCACCGTGCCGGGTACGGGAATGGTCTCCAGTATTTCAGCGATACTGGCCCTGCCGCTCTTGTCCTGGGAGACATCGGTCAGCCGTATTATCAACCGGTGGGCCAGAACAGACTCTGCCAGGGCTTTGACATCGTCGGGCAGAACATAGTCCCGCCCCTGTATCAGGGCACGAGCCTGGGCAGTGCGGAACAGGGCAAGCGACCCTCGCGGTGAAGCCCCGAGGTATATCGTGGGGTGGTCACGCGTGGCCGCCACCAGAGATGTGATGTACTTCTTAAGCGTGTCGTCCACATAGATATCTTTCACCGCAGTCTGGAGCTCCAGAAGGTCGGCACCGGTGGCCACCGGGGCTATCTTCTCGATGGGATGAGCATACTGCTGCTTCTCCACAATGGCAATCTCGTCATCCTGTGACGGGTACCCGAGGCTTATCCGCAACAAGAACCGGTCCAGCTGTGTCTCCGGGAGAGGAAACGTGCCCTCGTACTCAATGGGGTTCTGTGTCGCCAGGACATGGAAGGGAGATGGCATATTGTGGGTGACACCATCGACCGTAATCTGCCCCTCGTCCATGCATTCCAGCAGGGCCGACTGCACCTTGGGCGTTGCCCGGTTAATCTCGTCGGCCAGCACCATCTGCGCCATTATCGGCCCGGCACGGAACTCGAAATCCCCCGTTTTCTGGCTGTACACGGTAATCCCGGTGATATCCCCGGGAAGCATATCCGGGGTGAACTGAATGCGTTTGAATGAACAGTCCAGAGACCTCGCCAGGCTGCGGGCCAGCATTGTCTTACCAACACCCGGTGCGTCTTCAATGAGCAGGTGTCCATTACTGATGAGGGCAATCACGGCAAGCTCCACTGCATCCTCTTTGCCGATGATAACCTGCTGCACGTTGTCCAGTATCGCCCTGGCGGTACTCTGTGCCTTACCTGTCGCTTCTACCATCTCCTCCCTCACATCCGGAATAATCCCTCGCATAGAAACGTGCCTCACTTGCGTCAGGCACCCACTTATATTGTAGCACAAAGCGGATTACAGGGAGACACATCTGGCGTCGTTGCACGCTAATGGTCCCCGAATGACCGCGGGCGGGTGCACAACTGAAGACGCCCGCCCTGGTAAAACAAAATACCCGCACTCCAGAACCATGGAGTGCGGGTATTTCATCGGTACAGTGAGCAGGCGAGTGCCTAGCCCACGATATGGTCTCTAAGTGCCAGCCAGGCGCGCTACCGGCCGGTGTTAGGCCGTTCTGCTCCGGCGGTAACCGGCTGCTTCCTGGGCTCAGCGACAGCATCTACCTCGCGCCGGTGAGAGCACTGGAGGCACTGCGCGTACCAGATATCGAACTCCCGGTCAATAAACACATCGCCCCCACACCGGGGACAGCCCTTGAGCTTCCACACTACCATTTCCTCACCTCCCTCGAGATACTCGGGTGCGTCGCGCTTCCAGAGGACGGTCACTCCCGGACTCTACCGCTGGCGCCTTACCCTCCGGTACCGACACCCCAGTAGCAGGTTCTTCAGCGAGTCTGTTATTACAGTCCTCAGCACGAACACTGGTTATTCCCATCGCTTTCATCCTCGCCATGCATCATACTGTGATGATTTTGCACCAACACTATCTCATACGCCCAACTGGTCCGTAAGGTCTGAAAAGACGATAAACCTGAACCAAATGGATAAAATTCTTTCACGTGAAGGGGGTCGCCGCGATGCAACCGGCGGTTGCATCCCTGACCCATATTACGGTCACTTCACACCGGCTTCTCTGCTGTAATACCAGAGTGGACAGCGCCTGGCCCCTACCTATTACACCGCCTGATGATATAGAAACAGGGCACCCAGCTTTGAGAAAAGCAGACCAACGGGGTCATCAGAATGAACCAATCGTGTCTTACAGTAGTACCTTACAGGCACCAGAATAGAACCGTAACGATACGAGGAGAGTGATTGCCGCAGGAATCAGGCGTGTCGCACCAGAACGACGGCCAGGCACGAATACGCTCCGGAAAAGACAAACGCTGATAGCCAGGGCAATCACCATGATGACAGGAACGAACACGGGAAGTCATGAAGGACAGACAACAGGCTATCCGAGAGGTATTACCGATGGCCACTCTGGCCATTCGTGCCTGTTTACGAGTCAGGTACTGTCTTCCAGCGGCGGACAACCTGGAAGGATATCCACATTGTATGTAAGGAGCGGGATGACTCAGCGTGAGGCTGTTCTGCCCGCCACCTGTGGAGGTAGAGTGCATCTTAGAGACGAAACAGACTTTGGGTAGAGATAAGAAACAAGACATAGAGGTAACCGGGCTTCTGCCCGGATAGAGAGTAGAACTCTATAACTTCGGTATCATTCTCGGGCACCGCTGGAAAAGAGACGGGAGGAAAAGAATAATGGGTATACCTGTTGCATACTCGGTAAACTGCGGCTTCGGCTGGTTCATCGTCTTACTGGCTATAGCCGGGTACTTCCTGACATGGAGAAGGATGAGAGAAAGGTGGAGCTTCTGGATTATACTGGCTGTAGGCTGGGCGTTCTTTGCCACGGCGCAAACGCTGATAGCCGCCGGTGCTCCTGCGGGGGCCCCCTATCTTGCTGCCATCTGGCTGTCTTCCTTCGTGCTGGTCATCGCCTCCCTGGTGATGCTATTTGCTAAGCTCACCAGTCGGGTTAAGGAAAAGGAATAGCACGGCACCACGGAGACTGCTGGTGGCCATAACCGGCCACCAGTCACAGGGCAACCGGTGATTCCGGAACCCCTTATAGAGTAATAGTACCGGGGCGTCCGGGACAGTGGGACTTGGATTATACCGACGAAAGATAGACGGTTACCATCAGAAGAAAGTGCGGGAGGAAACAACAGTATGACCGCCAGAAAACCGTCCAGTCATGTTGGGATGAAACCAGGTACTGTGTCCCTCCAACCCTGGGACGGGTAGAACATGCAATTTGCTGAGAAGGTCCAACGCTACAAACGAGTAATCCTGATTGTGGCGGCAGCTTTCATGTTTGGCGCCCTCTTCCTGTATGCTTCCATAGAGCGCGCCAGGGACATTCGCGCTACCGTTGAAACAGTAGCGGCAGAGGAGACCTCATACCTCCTGGAGAACCTGAATGCCCGCCTCCTTTCCATCACCAGTGACCTGCCGGACGGGGACCATGAAATCCTGCCCGATAGCCAGACCGAGTACCTCTCTTTGACCAGACATCTGGTTGAAGCCAATCCGTTCTTACAGGTAGTGAATTTCATCGGGCCGGACCATCGAATCAAGTATATCGTACCGTTTGAGCCAAACAGGACCCTGGTCGGAACAGTGATAGAGGCTGCGGCTCCAAAAGAAGCGCTGGGGATGGCGGCATCTTCAAAGGAACCGTACCTTTCAGGGCCGTTTGAGATTACTCCGGGAGAACCTGGCTACTCCCTGACGATACCGGTAAGGAACGACGGTTTCTTCATGGTTGTCTTTACCGCTGAAAGCGTGTTCGGCAACGATAGTCCCTTCCGCCCCGGGGGAGATGTCCTTATTAGGGTCTCGGATAGTACTGCCCCGGTGTTCACTCCCGAAGGATACCAGGACCAGCTTGCCCGGACGAGGACACACCAGGTGAATATAGAAGGAGAACTACTCAATAGAGCGATGCTGCTGAATGTATTACCCACTGATGCATTACTCACTTCCAGCTCACGATTCTGGCAGGTCCTCGGCATTTCAAGCCTTGCTGTCTCCTTTGTATTGCTGCTAGCCATAATCTTCGTGCAGATGCTGGAAAACAACCGGCGGAAGCGCGTCGAAGAGGAACTGAAGCTGGAAGCACGGCTGCTGGATTCGGCCACCGATTCGGTCTTCCTGTGCAACCTTGAAGGAAACCTGACATACGCAAACGAAATGGCCTGCCGTTCCTATGGCTATAGCAGGGATGAGTTCCTGGAGATGAATCTTCGGGATCTGACCGTGCTGAAGAACGTGGCGGCTGCTGAATCCGCGATGCGGACCTTGCTGGAGACGGGCGAGGTAACCCTGGAAGACACCGGCCTCCGCAAAGACGGCGGGACACTCCCTGTTGAAGTACACGCCCGTATAATTGAGTACGCCGGTAAGAAACTCGTCCTCAGCGTCGCCCGCGACATCACCGAACGCAATCTGGCCAGGGAAGCCCTCAAGGAGAGCGAGGAAAGATACCGGGCTATCTTTGACAACTCACGTGATGGCATTGTGCTGGTTGATAGGACTAGCGGCAGCATCGTTGAGTGCAACCGTGCGTTTGAGGTGCAGACCGGAAGGGCTCTCGAACAGTTGAGGCTGATGAAGATCTGGGACGTGCGCCCTGAGGACAGGATTGAGGCGGCCAGGCAGAAGTTCCAGGACATAAGTAAGGAAGGGACGGGTGGCTCGGCAGAACTCGATTTCCAAAAGCCGGATGGCCAAACGGTACCCGTTGAGTTCGCATCTCGAAGCGTGGAGATAGGCGGAAGGCAGTACCTGCAGAGCATGGTCAGGGACATCACGGAAGCTCGTCAGATGGCAGAGACGGTCAAACTCGCTTACGCTGAACTGGAAAGGATATTCAACGCCACCGCCGACGGCATGTGCGTGATAGACAGGGAATTTAACGTGATACGCGTCAATGACGCCTACGCTTCCATTAGCGGTGCAGGTAAGCAGGGAGTCATAGGCAGGAAGTGCTACGAAAGCATGGGCAATCAACTGTGCCACACACCCCGGTGCCCGCTGACACGCATCATGGACGGCGAGGACTACATTAATGGTGAGGTGGAAAACGAGCGCAGTGACGGCACCACGCTTACCTGCATCCTGGCAGCAACACCACTGCACGGACCAGACGGCGAACTGACAGGCATTATCGAGAGCCTGAAGGATACCTCCGAGCTGAGAAAAACCCAGGAGCAGTTGCAGCACTCACAGCTTCTGGCCTCCCTGGGCGAGATGACTGCCGGAATCGCCCACGAGGTGAATAACCCCCTCGGCAGTGTCCTGCTCTATTCCGAGCTCCTGATGACAGGTGACGTACCCCCACAGACCAGGACGGACCTGGAGGTAATACATGATGAGGCCAAGCGAGCTGCCCGGATAATGACCGACCTCCTCACCTACAGCCGCAAGGTAAAGTACCAGGTCCGGCGCCTGGACCTGCACCGGATTCTGAACAAGCTGCTGGATATGCGCCGGTACACGGAGCGGGTGCATAACATTGCTGTCTCCACCGACTTTGCGGAAGGTCCGCTGTGGGTAAGGGGTGACTCTTCACACCTAAAGCAACTCTTCATGAACCTCATGCTTAATGCTGAGGAAGCAGTCAAGGAGTCCGGAAGTGGATACATAAAAGTCACCACGATCAGGGATACCGAGTGGGTCAGAATATCCGTCTCGGATAATGGTACCGGTATACCACCGGAAAACCTCAAGCAGATATTCTACCCGTTCTTCACCACCAGGGATGTTGGCGAGGGTACCGGACTTGGTCTGAGTACCTGTTATGGTATCGTGACCAACCACAATGGACTGATACGCGCCGAGAATAACGAGACCGGCGGCGCAACTTTCATCGTGGAACTGCCACTGGCACCAGGCGGAAAACAGTATACCCTGGTTCAGGCAGGCCGGGAGGCAGATTGAGCGAAGATACGAGACGAACTCGGGAGGCAACTATGGTAACAGGCAATGCCGAAGTACTGATAGTCGACGATGAACCACATCTGTGCGATGCCCTGCACCGCATACTGACGAGGGAGGGATACTGTGTCAGAACAGCTCTGGACGGTGAGACAGCCCTGGAGCTCTGCCGGCAGAAAGCGCCTGACGTGCTGTTGCTGGATGTGATGATGCCCGGAATGGACGGCAGGGAAGTATGCCGGAGGGTGCGCGAGTCCGCAGTAGCAACCTTAATTATCTACTTCACCGCCCGGACGGACAGCGCCGACCTCCCGAAACTGCGGCAGCTTCGCCACGAGGCGGATGCCCTTATCGCCAAGCCTTGCACAACAAAAATGATACTATCCAAGGTAAGGAATGCGCTGGAGGGTGCTCTCTAACGAAGGGCACCGAAAGATAGACAATGGACATAGTTCCCAACGTAGTCCGGACTACTACCCGAAGACCGAATAAGGTGACTATGAGAAGCGAAAGGATTCTGATTGTTGAGGCTGACAAGCGCCTCAGGCTCTCCAGGGTCGACGTTCTCACGCGGGACGGCTACTCCGTTACCGGCGTTGCTACCATTGAAAAGGCGGTCCGGGTAGCCAGAGAGGAGCCTTTGGAACTTCTCATCATTGGTAGAGAGCAGCCGGTATTGCTGGACGCACTTCCAGGCCAGTTCCCACCGGAGATGAGTATTCTGATGATAGTTCCAGAAAATACCATTGGCCGTATCACCGAGAATGCCGGGACAGGAATATGCTCCTTCCTGATTCCACCGGTCACACCACGCAGGTTGAAGGAAAGGGTTGCTCGGGTTATCGATAACGCAAGGCAGGTCAAGGAGAGCATCCGGGGCGAACTCCTTACCTCCCTGGAGAACAGCAGGATGTCCGGCAGCGGTAAAAAGCAGTACATTCAAATGCAGAGACTACTCCAGGAAATATCCACAGCTCAGGAGAATGAGCGCCGTCGGGTAGCCATTGAAATCCACGATGGTGTTGCCCAGTGGATGGTCGGGGCCTCATATGGTATCAAGGCATGCAGCATCCTCGTTTCTGAACTGAGACTGGACGACCTGCAGCGAGAACTGGCCGAGACCGGACAGGCGGTGCAGAGAAGTATCAAAGAACTGCGTCGCACCATTGCTAACCTGCGCCCGCTCCCGCTGGAGGAACTGGGACTTGTCGCTGCCATTCGCCAGGTAGCGACAACACTTGCCGAAGATGGTATCATATGTCACACTGAGGTAGACGTAGACCTGCCCAGGCTTTCTATCCCTGAGGAGACTACAACCTACCGGATAATACAGGAGATGCTGAACAATGTCAGGCGGCACTCCGGGGCGAGTGAGGTAACCGTGCACATGCAATACCACGACGGTATGTACTCGGTGGCTGTCAGCGATAACGGGCAGGGCTTCGCCCCGGAAGAGGTGCTGAACAATGAGATGTCGGCGATGCACATGGGCCTTATCGGTATGAAGGAACGCGCCGGACTGCTCGGCGGCTACCTGACAATAGACAGCGGTCACGGAAAGGGAACCGCTATGCGTTTTTCCTTCCCCGTTTCCATTCGGGAGACTGTGAAGGCAACATCAACAGTACGAGATTGAGGGATGTAGCGATGAGTGAATCACGAACTATTAAAGTACTGCTGGTCGATGACCATCATGTGGTCCGTGAGGGACTGCGGCGGATACTGGAAATGGACGATGCAATAGACGTTATCGGCGAGGCCAGGAGTGGCGAAGAAGCCGTGGCCAAAGCTGTGGCGCTGTCACCGGACGTCATTGTTATGGATCTCAAGATGCCCGGGATGGACGGCATTGCCGCCACCCGCGAGATAAAGGGGAAATTACCCGATGTCAACGTGCTGGTGCTGACGCTCTATGCCGAGGACTTCGTGAAGCAGGCTATGGAAGCCGGCGTAGCCGGGTACCTGCTCAAGGACAGTGATTCCGAGCAGATAACCAGGGGAGTCCACCAGGTATATGAAGGCCTTTCGCCGATTGCACCATCTCTCACCCGGGGTCTGGTGACCGAGTTTGCCAAGCTCAGCCGGAGCAGTCGCTCCTCAGTTCTTACCCCACGGCAGGTGGATATACTCAAGCTGATTGCCGAGGGGGAGAGCGGCAAGTCTATCGGGGAACACCTCTTCCTGAGCACATCCACGGTGAAGCGGGAGGTACGGCACATCTTTGACAAGCTGGGTGTGAACGACCGCGCCCACGCTGTCTCCGAGGCTATGAAGCGGAGCCTTCTCTAGTCACATGTCATCCCCTGTACTGTCTTCATCACGCAGCCTTTCCTTCCCCGGATTCCCGGTTCGCCTGGGTCATGGCTATGCCCTACAGGTACTATGTAAATGTTCCCTATAGCCACGAAAGATTACCTCTTTAGTCCTCTTTTGCTGACTATTTAGACCTTACGGATGGTTGGAGAACATGAGAAAATAGCATCAGAGCATAGAGAATGCTCTCACCGGATGAGAGAATAGTCTCACTGAAGATGATTGGTTAGAGAGAGGGCAGGATGAATACTGGGCTACTTTCCGATACCATTGCAGCCATAACGGCGGAGAAAACCGGGGTTATCCGTGTGCTTGTCGTCGATGACCATCACGTGGTACGTGAAGGTCTGCGGCGGATGCTTGAACTGGAAAGCAGCATACAGGTAGTCGGTGAGGCAAGAAGCGGCGAAGAGGCTATCGCCAAGGCTATCTCGCTGTCACCGGATGTCATCGTCATGGACCTTAAGATGCCCGGGATGGACGGGATCACCGCCACTCGTGAGATAAAACAGAGAATGCCGGATATAGGCATACTGGTACTGACACTGTACGCCGAAGATTATGTGAAGCAGGCCGTGGAGGCCGGTGTATCCGGCTACCTGCTCAAGGACAGTGACTGCGAGCAGATAACACGCGCCATAGAAGAAGTATATCAAGGCCTTTGCCCGATAGCCCCCTCTCTCACCCGGGAGCTGGTCATGGAATACGCCGAGCTCAGCCGGACCAGCCGGTCTTCGATACTAACCAAACGACAGATCGAGATACTGAAGCTGATTGCCGATGGTGAGAACGGCAAGGAAATCGGTAGCCGTCTTTTCATCAGTACCTCCACCGTGAAGCGGGAAATCCGCCAGATCCTTGCCAAACTCAAGGTAAGCGACCGCGCCCAGGCAGTATCCGAGGCAATCAAGAGAAGACTCATCTAGCCCATACCCCCCCATGTTCCATGGGCTCCATGCCCCATGTGCCCCATGCCCCATGTCCCACATGGGCCCCATGTCCCACATGGGCCCCCACTGCCATCCACCTTGTTACCCCTTCCTGACCTGATGAGGTCAGCCCGTTTGCCCCCCGGTGCTACCGCATTGCCCCACACAAGGCCACGAAACCTGCTTGTTTGGTTCCCTATTCCTGTCTGCTAAGACCTTACGCCCCGCTCGTATGCATGAGACAATTATTACTATGAGATGCAGGACGTCTTATATTATGGTGGCGAGCAGGACCACCGGCAGTCCAGGTACTGACCCCGGGCCACGAAATCGTGGGTGGTGTTTTTATGCCCGACTGCGGGAAATAATGCGTCTGGCTGTCACCCGGGACGGCTCCCTGCTCTCAGGGGATGCACCTTGTAGTGGTGTATCGGAGAGTAGCGACTTTGAGTAGCGGAATGACCGAGCTTCAGAAGACGGAGAGAGATTACCGGCGGATAGACCGGAACTCCCTGTTCCTGCTGCTCCTGCTGACCGTACCGGCAGGAGTGATGGCGGTAGTCCTCTACCTGTGGTCGGATGCAGTGTGGGCCGCCCCGATACCTTATAGTGCTGTGGGGATACTCGGCTCATTTGCCGCCCTGCTCCTGGCGGTCTTCCTCTTCGTACGATACCGGACACAACCTCGAATCCTCTATCTCAGCGCCGGTCTCCTGGCTATGGGCATAATCGATGGCTTCCATGCCGTCTCAACACCCGGGTCCACGGAGTTCGTCTGGCTGCATTCAACCGCCGGCATCATCGGTGGGGCCTTCTTCGTTCTCTACGCCCTTGCCGAGACAACGAGTCTCCGTGTACCGTCGGTCAAGGTCACAGCCAGGGGAGTCGGCGGGTTGTTCGGTGGGGTAGCCGCGGTCGCATTCATCTGCAGCGTTCTCCCGATGGTTCTTTCGGACGGTCTGCCCGCAGTGGCACAGAATGGCCAACTTACCGCCGTTGCCTGGACCTTGAACGCCGTGCCGGTGGCACTATTCTTCATTGCCGGTATCTGCCTGTTTCGCCAGTACCGCAAGACCGGTGCTAATGAGCTGTTCCTGCTGACCGCAATACTTATCTTCCTGTTCCAGGCATGCGAGGTTTTCTACTTCGCCACGCTATGGGGCGTCATCTGGTGGTTCTGGCAAGCAATGCGACTGGTGGTCTATATGGCTGTTCTCGCCTACGTTCTCAAGGAGTACATACAGACCAGCGAGTCACTATCGGTCGAGATTGAGGAACGCACGAAGGCGGTACAGGCCCTCAGGGAGGCAGAGGAGGACTGGCGTAACTCCTTCAACTCACTGGAAGAGGTAATGCTCATCATTGACAGGGACTACAACATCGAGAAGGTGAATAGCAGCGGACTGGCACTCCTCAAGAGAACCCACCAGCGAGCCGTCACGGGGCGGAAATGCTACCGCGTTATGCGCCATATGGATAAGCCCTGCGGATTCTGCCCCATCCGGCAGACGCTGGAGAACAAAACCGTAGAATCCGTAGAGCGGTACGACGAGATGTATAAACGGCATTACCACATGAAGAGTGCCCCGATGCTTGATGAAAACGGCGAAATCACCAAGGTCATCTATTCCATGAGTGATATCACGGAACGAATAAACGCCGAAGCCAAGGAGAAAATACTGCAGAGGGAGCTCAGCCTGACCAGCCGCCTGGCTTCTATCGGCGAGGTTGCCGCCGGGATTACTCACGAGATAAACAACCCGCTGACCGGCGTGATTGCCTTCGCCCAGATGCTGATGCAGATGGATGTTCCCAAAAACATGAGGGAAGCGGTGGAGGTGATTCACGACGGGGCAAACCGGGTGGTCGGGATTGTGGATAAGCTCCTCACCTTCGCACGCCGTAACCGTCCTGATAAAGAGTACGCAGACATCAACGACATCCTGACCAATACCCTGGCAATGCGCTCCTATGAAATGCGTATCAACAACATCAACGTATCGTACGACCTCGATGAAGATCTGCCTAAGACCATGGCCAATATCGGTAAGCTCCAGCAGGTGTTCCTGAATATCATCGTGAACGCAGAGCAGGCAATGGGAAGGGCACACGACGGGGGAGAGTTTTCCGTGAGGACCGAGAGAATCGACGGCAAGATACATGTTTCCCTGGCCGATGATGGTCCCGGGATTCCCGAAGGCATCATCGATAAGCTGTTTGACCCCTTCTTCACGACGAGGATAGATGACGGTGGGACAGGATTGGGACTGAGTATCTCCTACGGAATTGTCAAGGAGCATGACGGCAGGATATACGTCAGGAGTGTTCCCGACAAAGGGGCTACTTTCGTGATCGACCTGCCGATAGTGGCCGCAGTCCAGCAGCCGGAGCAGGAAGAGTTCTCTGTCCAGGAGTCGTCCAGGGTGACCTCGGCAAGGATACTGGTGGTGGATGATGAGCCACACATCTGCCGTGCCCTGGACAGGCTGCTAACCCACGAGGGGCACAAAGTAGACACCGCAGGCAATGCTAAAGCGGCCCTGCGCAAGATGTCAAAAACGCAATATGACCTTATCCTGCTGGACATCAGGATGCCGGGCATGAGTGGTATCGAGCTCTACCAGCGGATGAAGGAGGTAGTCCCGGTATTACAGCAAAGGGTAATCTGCGTAACCGGGGACGTTATCAGTGCCAAGAACAAGGCCTTCCTGGAGGAATCAGGAATACCTTGTATAGTCAAGCCATTCGGCGTTGATGAACTAATGAGCTTGGTAAAACAAGTACTGGGAGGGGAGATTGAAGATGCACAAATCACGTATTCTCATAGTGGACGATGATATCGGTGTCGTGAAATCAGTCCGTGCCAATCTGAAGGCACGGAACTGGGAGACATTGGTCGCCATGGATGGTGTCGAGGCGCTCGAAGTCATCGGACGGGAACAACCTGACCTGATTCTTCTGGACATAACCATGCCCAAGATGGACGGCTTTGAGGTCTGTCGACAGGTTCGGGAGTGGTCACAGGTGCCGATTATCATGCTCAGCGCCCGCCGTAATGTCGAAGAGAAGGTCAGGTGCCTGAATATCGGGGCCGATGACTACGTCACCAAACCCTTCGGCGTGAACGAACTGACAGCAAGAGTCACGGCGGTACTGCGTCGCACCGGTGAATCAGGCATAGAGCCGACCGCCTCCAGCTTCAGTACCGGCGCCCTATTCGTCAATTTCGTGGAAAGACGAGTAACCATCGACGATAAGGAAGTCAAACTCACGCCAACGGAATACAACCTGCTGCAGGAACTTGTGCTTGGCGCAGACAGGGTCTTCTCCCACTCTACGTTACTTGGCAAGGTGTGGGGGCCGGAGTACGTCAGCGAAAGGGAGTACCTGCACGTCTTCGTAGGGCGTCTACGGAAGGAAATTGAAACAGACCCGACACATCCACAGTATATTATCACCGTGCCCGGCGTGGGCTACAAGTTCCAGACCGCATCCTGAAGTCCTCAGCAACCCGCATCCCCCGACCACTATAGAAGGGTATCCGGACTCTCCTCCCCCGGATACCCTTTTTTATTATATCTACATTACCTGAGCTTCCCCCCAGGACCCCTCTAAGACATCTTAGCAGTACCTCTACAGCCCTAACGACCCAACCTCTGGTGAATATGTTATTCAGCCCTCCCCAAACGTAAGGAAACTCGTCTCTATCTCCGGTATATCTTCTAGTCATCCGTCTCACAATTGACTTGACAACGCAGGCTGCCATTGCCAGACCGGCAAAGCCGTATCGCCGTATGCGAGACGCCGCGCCAGTTGTCATCCTGATCGAAGCGAATGGATCTCGTGGTGGTGGGTAATGGGTTCTCCTTCCCCACCCCGGATTCTTCGTCGTCCTTCGGGTTATTGAGAGGACGGACTCCTCCAGAATGACAACGTGGATTGTAAAGCCATTTACGAGACACTACACCAGCAGGGTGCTGAAAAAGGGGAGTCCAGAGGGGGGTGCCCATTCTGATGGGCCTGCCCCTTCTGAGGGGCCCCGCCTCTTCTGAGAGGCGCCCCCTTTTGGCAGGGGTGTCTGGGCGTCATCCTTACAGAATGACGTTAGCAGAATCCGAAACCGGATTCTGCCGGTGTCCCCCGGATATAATCTTTTCCCCCTTCCTCGGTAGGAAAGCTCTTCCTGTCCAGGAAGGGGAAGGCACCGCCCCTTCTGAGGGGCCCCGCCTCTTCTGAGAGGCGCTCCATCCGGGACGCACGGGGTTCGGTCGAAAGAGTTTTTCAGCACACTCCTGGAGTTGCCCGTTACCCCAGGCCCTGTGCTCAAGCCGCTGTTCGCTCCATCATGACCCTCGGGCCAGCCCAGCCGGACTTATCTCACTCTCCAGTCATTACCTTCAGCAGAGACCCTGCCTCTACCTGTACTGATATGTGATGACCCAATTGTGACCCCTTTTTGACCCAATTATGACCTGCAAGGGGGTGTTCTTTGTGGGTCAAAAGGACTATCATTCTGATACTCGGGCCACCAATCTGACCCCAGAAGGTCATGATTGTGACCCAGGGGTAAGCAGAACAGCGTAATAATGGTCCTCTGGCAAGCTGCCAGGGAGGGTGTGTACTGTATTGGGCAAGTCGATAGGCGGATTACTAGTCGGTGTAATACTGGCAACGGTGCTCTTCATATGCCTGCCAGCCCCCTTTCCGATGGCGGCCACATCGGGGAATGCCAGCCAGCCGGAAACCCTCAGTGACAACATAACGGACAGCTACCAGAGTATCTCCTCGGTGCTGACGGAAGCGGCCAGCCAATTTCAGGACGAAGACCTGGCAATATTCTACGGCAAGCTGATAGACAGCTACGAGCTCGATGAAGGGTCTTCATGGCTGGCTCCGGATGACGGCTCGGACGACCCGGGGGTAGTGCCCGACATTGAGAAGATAATCCGCATGGCAATCACCCTGCCGCTGCTGGAAGTACGCGCTCAAATCCAGGATGAAGATATCGCCGCATTCTACCAGGACTTCCTGGAGAAGGCCGGCTTTATAGAGGTAGAGTAGACGGACAGAGGCCGAATGAAGTACCTCATCACTCTTCTGTGCGGGTTCGAGATTTCCGATGGCATAATCACGCATCTCCTCGT